>DATCKF010000146.1:0-6606 GCA_036562395.1 Bacilli bacterium | reverse complement strand
AGATTGCACCTATATTGCCAGGTGCTCCAATTCCCTTTGCTAAGGAAATTTATTTATATGATACACGTATTGCTGGAACTTCTTACATTAAAAATATTGATGAAATTGTTAGGAAGTTAAAAGTTGGAGATAAGTTAACATTACTCAGGGAAATAAATAATAAATATGATGAATTTGCAATAATCATTAAAACCAAGGATAATGAAAAGATAGGTTATTTTCCTCAAATCCAAAATATCGTTTTTTCAAGACTTATGGATGCTGGTAAATTGTTAAGTGCGAAAATTGATCAAATTGATAAAAAAAATAATTGGTATGATATTAAGATAAAAATATATATGCTTGATTAACAAGTTGTTTTGTTATACTAGTTTTAAAGCATTTAGAAATAATTTCATATCCGAAAATTGCTTGCATATAAGATATATTTATGCTATAATGATTAATGATTTAGAAATAATTTAGGAGGTAAATTAAATTGGATAATAAGGAATTAGATTATAAAGAATTAGCCAAAAAAGCCGCAAAGAATTTCTTTGAAAATGAAAAGCAATTCCATTTAGGAGTAATTCCAACTGAGCAATCAAACCCAAAAACTCGTAATTTGAGTGCAACGATTGCGAAAGATACAGAAGCCGGCGTAAAAATGATTTTATCAGCTGATGAAGATATTCCAGGCGTTGTTCGTAAAGCCTTTAAAACACCTGAATTTAAACGTTTAGTTGATGATATTAAAAAAGCAATTGATGATCGTAAAACTGTTTTATTTTCAAGTGTTGGTGCTTCAGGAAGAATGGCTATCACTCTTGATGCAGCATGGAGATATTTCTGGACTTCATTAATTCAAAAATTACCAGAAAAGAAGAAATTATTTATGGAAATTAGTGAAGTATCTAATAGTTTCACAACTGGTGGAGACCGTGCATTAGTTCACTCTGTTGAAAACTTTGAAGACTATTTAACATTCGGTCGTCAACAAGTTATCGATGCAGGCATTGGTAAAGGGGACGTTTTAATTGGTCTTGCTGAATGTGGTTTATCAGCAAGTATCAATGGATCTGTTCTTGAAGCAGATGAACGCGGATGCACAACATATTATGTATACACAAATCCACAAGATATTCTTTGCAAATATGTTGAACGTGCTCGTTTATCATTTGAAAGAGAAAATATTATTAAGATTAATTTATTTGTTGGAAATATGGCTGTTTCCGGTTCAACAAGAATGCAATCAGCATCTGTCCAATTATTAGCTGTTGGTGCAGCAATGGAAGTAGCCGGATGGCGTTGGTTAAAAGAAAACTTAAATGAAGATGAATTAAAAGTAATTGGATTAGGTGCCTTAGAATTAGAAGAATATGCTGATGAATTTGAAAGATTAGTTAAAGAATTATCAACTGGTCAAGCAGTAAAAGGTTTAGCAGAAGCAGTTGAATATGAAACTAAGACATATAAAGCTAATGGTTTAATTACATATTGCACACATGATTATTTATTAGATATTCTAACTGATACAACTGAACGTCAACCTACATTTACATTACCACCATTTAGAAAATTTGATGATCATGATAGTCCAGTAAGTTGGGCATATGTAAAAGATCCACTATATCCTAACTTAGTTGCATGGCAACATGTCTTCCGTCGTCCTATTAAAGGATTAGACTGGACTTCTGAAGATTATAAACGTTTAGGCGCATCAGAAGAGATTATTAAAAATCCTCCAAAGATTGCAACAGAAGAAGTTTATAAATATAATATCGGTTATGAAGATGATCCATCAAGATATATGCGTCATCCAGCAAACTTAGTTTGCATTGACATTAATGGTTCTGCAAACCGTGAAGTTATGAAATGGTTCAATGACAATCTTAAGAATTTTGATGATGGTGTTGTCATTCGTATGGGTGATATCAGTGATGAAAAATTATATAAAAATGAAATCCATATCCCTGTAAAATTACCACGCACAATCACTGATTTAATGACGCATTTGATGGTTAAGATTGCCTTCAATATGTTAAGTACAGCAACTATGGCGAAAATGGGTCGTGTATGGGGTAACTGGATGATTCAAGTATTACCAACAAACAAGAAATTAATTGACCGTAGTACAAGAATTATCGCTAACCTTGCAAATATCCCATATGAAAAAGCTCTTGAAGAATTCTTCATTTCTTACTATGGACGTAAAAAAGATGAAGTATATCGTGAAAGCTATGTTGTTGAAACGTTGAGAAGATTAGGATTTGATCCTTACAAAGAAGTATAAAACAAGAAAAACTCCTATTCATTAGGAGTTTTTTTGAAAGGAGTATTATGAATAAAATTGCTATTATTGGATTAAGTGGTGAATCGGTCTTTATGAATGTAAGTGAGTTTCCGGAAATAGGGGAAACAATAATTGCCAATTCTATTCATGTTGAACCTGGGGGAAAAGGATATAATCAAGCAGTTGCAGTTAGAAGACTTAAAGGCGAATGCTTTTTTCTATCTGCTGTTGGAAATGATTATTATGGCGATGAATGTGAAAGGGTATTGAAAGATGAAGGTGTAAATTATACGTTAATAAGAAAAAATACGAAAACGGCCTTTGCCACTATCTTAACCAATCAACAAGGAGAAAATCAAGTAATTGTGTATCCAGGAGCAAAATTAGAATTATCTGATTTAGATTACTTTGAAAAATATATTAAAGATGCTGATGTCTTATTGTTACAACTTGAAATTCCTTTTCCAATAATTAAAAAAGCAATTCAAATTGCCAAGGAAAATCATACTTATGTTATTTTAAATCCTGCTCCAGCAACAAAATTAGATCAAGACATCTTAAATAATGTTGATTTATTAACCCCAAATGAAGGTGAAGCAAAAATTATTTTCAATCATCATATTAATCGTGATGCTGTTGTGACGATGGGGAAGGATGGAGCCATCCTTTATACCAACAATGAGCAAATTAAAATTCCACCATTGAATGTTAAAGCGATTGATAGTACTGGAGCTGGTGATTGTTTTAACGCAGCACTTGCGGTAAGTATTGCCCAAGGTAATGATCTTTTATCTTCATGTCAATTTGCAAATATAGCTGCAGCTTTAAGTGTTACGAAAAATTATGTTATAGATTCATTACCAACAAAAGAAGAAGTATTAAATTATTTACGAAAGGAATAATATGAAAGATATTTTAGTAACTGCTTTTGAACCTTTTAATAATCAAAAAGAAAATTCTTCATTAGAGGTTATCAAAAGAATCAAAAATGTCAAAACAAAAATCTTACCAGTAAGATATGATCCATTAATATATCAAGAATTATTAGAAAAAGAAAAACCTGATGTTTTATTATTATGTGGTCAAGCTGGTGGAAGAAGTGAAGTAAGTATTGAACAAGTTGCGATTAACTTTATGTATGCCAATATTCCTGATGATCAAGGCATAATTAAATTGGGTGAAAAAATAATTAATGATGGGGATGATGCATACTTCGCTACAATTCCGTCTTTAGAATTATTAAAAGCACTTAC
Organism: Bacilli bacterium; assembly: GCA_036562395.1. GTDB lineage: Bacteria > Bacillota_I > Bacilli_A > ML615J-28 > CAG-698 > DUOT01. The sequence continues at coordinate 3,081 of DATCKF010000146.1, read as the reverse complement.
AGATTACCCTGTAAAATTATCTTTAAGTGCTGGCGGTTATATTTGTAATATGAGTTTTTATGCTTCTTTATACTATGCAAAAGTACTAAAATTAAATACTCAAATTGGTTTTATTCACTTTCCATATTATGAAGGTCAAAGTGATGCCAAAGATCATTCAACGCTTGCAATAGATAAGCAAGTTGAAGTTCTAGAAAAAATAATTAACAATATTAAAGCATATTGATTGTAAGATGATTAACAAATTGGTAAAATAACATATCAAGAGTATAATAATAAAGAAAAAGGTGATATAATGATTTTATTGCAAACATATAATCTTGACAACCAAGATGTTTTAATTGCGTTTTTGTTTACCTTACTTGCTGGTCTTGCAACAGGGATAGGAGGAGCGTTTGCTTTATTTGCGAAGCGAACTGATACTAAATTTTTATCTATCTCCTTAGGTTTTTCCGCTGGTGTAATGCTTTATGTTTCCTTTATTGAGATTTTTGTTCAAGCTCAAGATTCATTATCAAAAGGATTGGGTAATAAATTAGGCCCATGGATTAATGTGATATCATTTTTTGGAGGTATGGCGTTTATTGCCATTATTGATAAAGTAATTCCGAAAAACAAAAATCCTCATGAAGTATCAACCGTAAGTGATTTGGAAAGTATCAAAGTTACTCCACATCCTGATAAAACTCAACATTTATTAAGAATCGGCATTTTTACTGCTCTTGCAATAGCCATTCATAACTTTCCTGAAGGAATAGCAACCTTCCTTTCAACATTAGCCTCCCCTAAACTAGCTATAGGTATTACAGTTGCTATTGCTTTACATAATATTCCTGAAGGTATTTCCGTATATGTACCAATATATTTTTCAACAGGAAGCAAGAAAAAAGCCTTTTTGTATTCTTTATTGTCTGGGTTTGCTGAACCAGTTGGTGCTTTCATAGGATATTTAATATTACGTCCATTCTTATCAGACACATTATTTGGAATATTATTTGCAGGTGTAGCTGGAATAATGGTCTTTATTTCCCTTGATGAGTTACTTCCTGCAGCTCGTGAATATGGAGATACTCATCTTTCTATTTATGGGGTTGTTGGAGGAATGATGTTAATGGCATTAAGTTTACTATTATTATAAAATTATATTAAAAGTAAATAACTTTTTTGATATGATAATTTATAATTAATTAAATGTATGAGGAAAAGATAGGATAATACCTATCTTTTTTTATTAACATTTATTAATAAACATATTGATAATATATTAAATGTTTGAAAATATTATCGACAAATATTTGCAAAGATATCTTATTTATAATTAATTACGATAATATTCGCGATATTTTTATCTTTACTATTCCTATAATGATTCTAATCATTATTAGAAAAGGAGTAAGTTTAATAATCAAAATATGTTTTGATTTTGATTTGTAAATTGATATGGAATGAATCAGATTGATGCTACTCTTAGCTTGTTAAGGGTTCATTCGATATGGAGATAAAATAATGAATGAACTACAGAATAGAACTCCGTGACTTATCAAGTATTCAAACCCAAAGAAAGATGTGAACAATACTCAAATGAACATAATCTTGAAGTAATTGATGTATATGTAGATGATGGATACGAGAACATAACTACAATAGGCTAGGATTCCAAAGACTAATTGATGATGATAATTAGGATTAATCGATGTTGTTATTAAAAGACTTATTAAGACTTGGAAGTCAATATTCATTTCTATAAAAGAAACTAAGAGGTTACTAAAGGAAAAAAATTATTTATTAAGTAATTTTAATAAGTTGTTATATCTATATATATCTATAATGACAAAACAAGCCTTTTAAAATCTTGCTTTTATAATTATTTATATTCTTCTGTAAATCTTGCCAAAATGAATAATAAATCAGATAAGCGATTGATATATTTCAAAATTGCTTTGTTAATATCATGATCTAATGCATATCTTACTATTACTCTTTCGCAACGCCTTGCTACAGTTCTAGTGACATGTAGGATACTTGAAGGTTTTGTTAAACCGGGAACTATAAATTCTGTTAATGGTTTTAAGGTATCATTATATTTATCTATTAATAGTTCAAGTGATGTTACTTTATCTATTGAAAATGTCTCTTTCGAGCTTGTAATATCATATCCTACAATAAATAAATCTTTGCAAATTGATAATATGATTTCTTTTATTTCTTGATTATCAATAAAGTTATAGGAGAGCATTAAATGAGCTTGTAATTCATCAATTGTTCCATTAACTTCAATTATTAAATCACTTTTATAGACTTCATTATTTATTGTCTTCGTTTTAAGGTTATCACCTTGTTTAGTATATATTTTCATTATTCACCTTCTAAAAAGTCGATTGATCCATCTCCTGAAGTTAATTTAAGTTTAATAGATTTAGCTCCACTAGGATTAATAATTTGATTTGACACTTTAAGTCCTTGATATAAAACTTTACCGGAAGTAACATTTATATAAACTTGATAATCAGTATGATCTCCAAAGATTGTTAAATCAGCATCTCCTGAAGTTACATTAACATCAATATTGCTACTAGTAATATTATATAAATCTATGTCTCCACTAGTAGATTTTAGATCAATTGTAGGAATAGTAGTATCTTTAATATCAATATCTCCCGATGTCATACTTAATTGAGCTTCATTAATAATTTGACTATTGATAATAGTAATATTACCACTTGTTCCTTCATAATCAAAATTACTAGCATTTAAATTATCAATATGAACATTTCCCGAAGTAATATCAATCTTTACATTCCCTTCAACTTCAACATTGTTAAGATTAATATTCCCACTCGTCACATCAATATCTAAAGATGATAGATGATAATTTTCAAGATTGATTTTTCCAGAAGATAAATTAATATCTACTTTACCTTGGAAACTTGTAGGTAAATATATTTCAACATTCCTAATCTTTTTGCTCGTGTAATTGAAAAATATGAAATTTTTTCTTACATTTTTAAGTGTTAATTTTCCATTTTCAATGGTGAAATTAATTTTATCTTTTTCTGATTCGTAATAATTTATTATATAATC
>DATCKF010000144.1:0-2898 GCA_036562395.1 Bacilli bacterium | reverse complement strand
AGCAAATTCATATTACAAATCTTAATATTTCTTGGAGCTTTGATTCTTTTTCTTGGCTCATATTACTTAAATAAAAGAACAAAAGCACCAAAAGGTGTTGATGTTCCTGAAAAATGCCTATCTTGTCTTTCTCAAAGTTGTATTATAAAAACAAAAGATATTGAGAAAATAAAAGAAGAGTTAAGAAAAGAAATAGATAATTGTGATGGGAATAATTATGAAGAGAAATGATTATTTAAATTGGGATCAATATTTTATGGGCGTTGCAATTCTCTCAAGTTTTCGTAGTAAAGATCCCAATACACAAGTAGGTGCATGTATTGTCAATAATAAGAACCGAATTGTCGGCATAGGATATAATGGCTTCCCTTATGGATGCAGTGATGATGAATATCCTTGGGAAAATGATGATCACAAATTTTTAGAATCAAAATATCCATATGTTGTACATGCGGAAGCAAATGCTATTTTAAATTCTAGTGTCCCATTAGATGGGAGTACAATTTATGTCAGTTTATTTCCATGTCATGAGTGTGTGAAATTAATTATTCAAAGTGGAATTAAAGAAATTGTTTATTTATCAGATAAATATGAAGGTACACCATCCAATATCGCTGCAAAAAAAATGCTCGCTTCCGCAAACATTTCTTATCGAAAAATTCCTGCTTTTAATCTTGAGATAAAGGAAGATTCATATGATTAATTATTTAAATCAATTTTTAAATAAAATTAAAAATGGATCAATTGGATATCGAATCGTTATTGGATTTATTCTCTTATTTTATATTTCCATTATTTTAATGGCAGTTATTAAAACTGATTATTATATGTTAACACCCGGAACTGTTAGTTCAGTAGGTTCGGTAATTGAATTAGATACTGATTATACATCTGGTGAAGTATATACCGTTTCTGTTTTTGAAAATCAAAGAATTAGCGTCTTAAATTACATTATCGCTAGTTTTGAAAAGAATGTTGAGATTAATAAGTTACCTGAAAATACAATGTCACAACGGAACGAAGATATCAAAGGATATCTTTTAAAGCAAACTAGCATTAACGCTTCAATTATTGTTGCTTATAATGAAGCTAAATTAAAAGATGATAGCATTCAAATAAAGAGTCAATTTTTAGGGTATGTTGTATGCAATAGAGTAGAAGGCGTTGATGAAGATTTACACCTTGAAGATATCATTACACATGTGAATGATATTAAAATTACATCTTTTGAGCAAATGCAGAGTATAATTAAAGACGCTAAAAACAGTAAAGTTAAAACAATAAAAATGACAGTATTACGAGATGGTAAAATTGATGGAAGAATAAATGATGATGCAACAAAATTAAAAAGTTATAACCTTACGATTAGTCTGAATAATTTAACATTTAGTGTTCTTCCATATTATGATATTATTGAATCAGAAACAAAACCATCATTTACAATTAATAACAATAAAGTTCAAGGATCTTCAGGTGGATTAATGCAAACCATTGCCATATATAATGCCTTAACTAAAGGAGATATTACTAAAAATAAAATTATTATGGGTACTGGATCAATTGATGTTGATGGTAATGTTGGAGAAATTGGTGGCGAAAAACAAAAAGTCATAACAGCTGATTTATATAGTGCTGATATATTTTTTGTTCCAGAAGATAATTACGAAAGTGCTTTAGAAGAATATCAAAGGATCAAAAACCCTGATTTTAAACTCGTTAAAGTTAAGACATTTACAGATGCACTTGCGGAATTAGAAAGGATTGAATAATTATGACATTGTGGAAAAAAGGGAAAATTGAAATTCAAAAATATTATGACTTAAAATTAGATAGAAGAACTGATTTTAAATCTTTAATTTTTGGTATGTTATTAGCTCTAGTTGTCATCCTTCCATTTTTATTAATCCTTATCCAACTATTTAATATTTATATGTATCATTTGACAATCCGTTCCATTTTAATAATTATCGCTTGGTTGATGCTTCTTATTGCCAATGGTTTATCAAATATGTTTATGGTTAAATTATCAAAAGCATATTATCCGGAAAATATAACTTTACAAGAAATTGATGATAAAGCTATCTTTATTTATGAAGTTTTTAATTTTGGCTTTGCCATTTTTACATTAGCACTAATATTGATATTTGGGGTATTTAGATGAGATTTAAGGAGAAGAAAATGTTACTTGCGATTATTTTAATCGTTATTGGAATTATCATTGATCAGGTTGTAAAACATGTGATAGGTAATTATTTTGATTATAATGAATCTACTAATGGTGTCAAGGTGATCGGTGAATTTTTTAAAATCACATATCGCGAAAATACAGGAGTTGTATGGGGATTAGGCAGTAATCAAGCTTGGCTTAAACCAATTTTAGTAATTATTGCATTTATCGCTTTAGCCTTTTTCACATATCTCTTTAAATTTTACGATTTAAAAAATCATACGATTTTTAGTATTTCATTGATTTTATTAATCATCGGAACGATTGGAAATTTAATTGATCGCCTTTTCTTAGGATATGTTATTGATTATCTTGAATTTGATATCTTTAACTTTGCAATATTTAATTTTGCTGATTCTTGTTTAACAATCGGAACGATATTATTACTTTTTGATATCTTATTTGGAAAAAGTGGCGAATTTTTAAAGTGAGGTAAATATTATGCGTTTACAATATTTTGGTGAGGGAATACGAATTGATAAATATCTTGCTGGTGAAATCCCAACGTTTACAAGAACCCAAATTCAAGGATTAATTGAAAATGAATTAATTACTGTAAATAATAATATTGTAAAGGCAAATTATCAATTAAGAAATAATGATGTTATTGATATAACAATTCCAGAACCACAACCTTCAAAAATTGAACCACAAAATATTCCTTTAGATAT
>DATCKF010000139.1:0-13727 GCA_036562395.1 Bacilli bacterium | reverse complement strand
ATATGGCGTGAATCAACTAAATAAAAACGATGATTAAACCGAAGTATAAATCCATGATTGTAAGTATAGAGAGATAGTGGGTGGTGAAAACTATCACATGTGGATTTAGAATTACAGTTTAGGAGTTTTATACATTTTGAGGGCATCGCAAGATGAACTAAGGTGGTACCGCTAGATATTTCTAGTCCTTAGATTTTAAGGACTTTTTTTATATAAAAACAAGAAAGGAATGATAAGATGAATACGATATTAGAAGAACTTAGATGGCGTGGTTTAATTTATGACATTATTAATGAAGAAGAATTAGAAAAAAGATTACAAAGACCAATAACCTTATATTGTGGGTTTGATCCGACAGCTGATAGTATGCATATTGGATCATTACTTCCAATTGTTACATTAATGCGCTTTAAAAAAGCAGGACATCGCGTTATTGCATTAACTGGTGGGGGTACTGGTTTAATTGGTGATCCTAGTGGTAAGAAAAGTCAACGAACCTTAAATCCAATTGAGACAGTTAAAGAATGGTCATTAAAATTTAATAAACAGTTTGATCGTTTTCTTCATTTTGATAATGAGACTGCATTTTCAGTTGATAATTATGAATGGCTAGGAGATATGAAAGCAATTGAAGTATGGCGTGATTATGGTAAGCATTTTAATATTAATTATATGCTAGCAAAAGAAGCAGTAAAATCACGGATTGATAGTGGTTTAACATACTTAGAATTTTCATACATGATTTTACAATCAATTGACTTCTTAAAATTATATCAAGATCCTAAATTACATTGTGAAATGCAGATTGGTGGACAAGATCAATGGGGAAATATTACTGCTGGAATGGAATTGATTCGTAAAGTTGAAGGAAGTGATGCTCAAGTATTTGGATTAACTGTTCCATTAATCACTAAGAGTGATGGGACGAAATTTGGAAAAACTGAATCAGGAGCAATCTGGCTTGATGAAGAAAAAACATCACCATATGAAATGTATCAATTTTTTATTAATACAGCAGATAATGATGTTATAAAATTCTTAAAATACTTTACCTTTTTAACAAAAGAAGAAATTGAAAGTTTAGAAAAACAAGTCCAAGAAGCTCCACATTTACGTGAAGCCCAAAAAGTTTTAGCTCGCGAAGTTGTGACCATGGTACATGGAGAAAAAGGATTACAAAATGCTCTTAAATTAACTGAAGCGTTATTTAGTGGAAATATTAAAGACTTAGATGTATCGGAAATTAAAATGTGCTTCCATGATGTAACTTCAATTGAAGAACATGAACCTATAAATATTATTGATGCAGTTGTAAAGGTAGGGGCAGCCCAATCAAAACGTCAAGCTCGTGAATTTATAACAAATGGTGCAATTAGTATTAATGGTGATGTTGTTACTGATTTTGATTATACGATTACAAAAGAAAAAGCTATCGGAAATACTTTTACGGTTATTCGTCGTGGAAAGAAAAATTATTATTTGATAAAGCATTAAAAAAACGGTGTGCAAACACCGTTTTTATCTTCCTATTCCCATAATTTTTTTAATCTTTTCCATTTTATTGCGGGCAAACATTGAAGCTCTGGCTTTTCCTTCATCAAGAATTTGCTCTAATTCTTTTGAATTATACCATTTATTAAATTCTTCTTGTATTTTGGCAATTTCTTGAACCACAATTTCCGCAAGTTCTCCTTTAAAATCACCATATCCTTTACCACGATATTTTTCTTCAATTTCTGAAAAAGATAAATTAGTTAATACAGAATATATCGTCATTAAGTTAGCGATTCCAGGTTTATTTTCTTTATCATAATATATTTTAGCATCACTATCGGTAACTGCAGATTTAATTTTTTTACGAATAGAATTAAGTGGTTCTAATAAGAAAATGCATCCTTTATTATCGTCTTCTGACTTACTCATTTTCTTTGTTGGATTTTGTAAATCCATAATTCGTGAGCCTTTTTTACTTACAAGAGGTTCAGGAACGACGAAAGTGTTGCCATAGCGATTGTTGAAGCGGTTGGCAAGGTCTCGAGCTAATTCTAAATGTTGCATTTGATCATCGCCAACAGGAACATAAGTTGCATCATACAATAATATATCTGCTGCCATTAATGCAGGATAAGTGAATAAGGCGCTTGTTACACCATGAGTTTGTTTTTGCTTCTTTTCTTTGTATTGGGTCATGCGTTCTAATTCACCCATGTAAGCGATTGATTGCATGATATATCCTAATTCAACATGTTCCTTAACTTCTGATTGAATGAAAAGTGTTAAATTATCAAGACTTAATCCACATGCTAAGTATAAAGCAGCAAGGTTTTTGATGTTTTGATGTAATTCTTTTGGATCTTGTGGTACTGTAATTGCATGCAGATCAGCGATGAATAATAAGAATTCATAATCTTGCATTTCATTTTGTAATTTCACAAAGTTTTTTAAAGCCCCCAGATAATTTCCTAATGTCGGAATACCGGTAGGCTTAATACCTGATAAAACAAATTTCATAATGATACTCCATTCTATATATAATCACAATTTATATTATAATCAAATCTATAAAAATTGCAAGAAAATATAACAAATTATATATTATTACTAATGTAAGCGTTTGCTATAACACTTTTATAAATGAAAATCGCACTTTTCATAAAATAAAAGCGTTTACATTAGTAAATTAATAAAAAAATGTTGACAATTAAAGCAATTTTAGTATAATATTTACATACACTATAACAAAGTGTTAAATTTAACGATTTGGAGGAAGAGAGAATGAAATTAGTTAAGAAATTTCTATTATTAGTTCTTGTTCTTGTCTCTGCAGTAGCCTTAGTTGGTTGTAACAAAGATAAAGAAAACAAAGGCGAGAAACGTTATCATATGTTCAACCTTGCCACAGGTTTCTATTCCAACTATGATCCATACTGGGAATGGCATAGTTCATTAGTTGGTACAACTAATAACCCAACTGGTTTAGCAGATGAAGAATTAGACGAAATTATGGAAACAATGCGTAGACTTGAGCCTGATCAAAAGGATGAATTTGCTGCGTATTTTGTGCAATTTGTTCAAAGATGGAATGAATTATTACCAAATTTACCATTATATTCTAACGAATATTTTGATATCTACAATAAACGAATTGAAGGATTAAATTCAACACCTGTTTGGAGTTGGTCAGATGATATCGCTGATATCAAAATTAAATCTGGCGCTAACAAATTAGTTGTTGGTACTCCTCAAATGAATGGTGACTTCGTTGCTGGATTTGGTAGTAATGCATACGATGTTTATGTTCGTGATTTAATTCATGGTTATGGAACACTTGTTGAAACAGAAAACGGTGAATTCGTATGGGATACAGTTGCTGTATTAGACGGTGAACCTGAAACTGAAACAGATGACCAAGGAAACAAAACTTATACATTCAAATTACAAGATGATTTGAAATGGAATAATGGTGAAGCAATCACTGCTAAAGACTATGTTGCAAGTATGCTTCTATTATCTTCTAAAGACTGGACATCAATTGCAACAAGTGCAACTGCTGGTTATGACTTACTTGGTTATTGGGAATATTATCAAGGTGCTCCAGCTGATGCTGATGAAACTTCACTTGATCCTAACTACACTGTTTTAGACAAAGCTTTCAAAGGTGTTCGTTTAATTGATGAACTTACATTCTCATTAACAATTGATGCTGCAAACTTACCATACTTCTATGAAACTGTATCTGTATCTGCATCTCCAATTGATGTTGAAACATATTTACCTGGATTTGATGTAGTTGACACTGAAAATGGTGCGAAGATTGTTAAGACAACAGCAACTAAATCTATTCGTGAAGTAATTGCGCAAACAGTTAACGATCCTGCAACTGGTCAAAGAAGAAATCCTACAGTGACTAGCGGTCCTTATCAATTTGTTCAATTCGAAAATCAAACTGCAGTTCTTGAATTAAATCCTAACTTCAAGACAAATTATGAAGGTAAGAGACCAACAATTCAAGAAGTTCAAGTTAAATACATTAACCAAGAAACTGATGTTGATCAAGTAATCGCTGGTACAGTTGATCTTGTTAATGGTGTTATTGAAGGCGCGAAGATTGATAAAGCAATCGAATCACCAAACACTGACGTTGTATCTTATCCACGTAATGGTTATGGTTTACTTGCAATGATTTGCTATGCAGGACCAACTCAACACAAAGAAGTTCGTCAAGCAATTGGTTATCTATTTGATCGTAACGTCTTCATTAATGACTTCCTAGGCGGATATGGTTCATTAGTTAACGGTCCTTATGGTGAAGCTCAATGGTTCTATCAACAAAATAAGAACACTATTAACCAAACATTAATTAACTATGAACTTAATATTGACAAAGCAAATGAATTATTAGATCAAAGTCCATATAGATATGAAAAAGATGGTAAAACTCCATTTGATCCAGCAAAAGCTAAAGAGAACGGTAAATACTATCGTTACAATGATAAAGGTGAAGTATTTGAAATTAACCATTTAGGTTCAGAAGGCAATGAAGTTTCTGTAATTATTGCAAATACTCTTACAGCTAACGCATGGAAAGTTGGTATGAAGTTCTCTAGCGATCAAGCAGGATTCGACGTTATACTTGATAACTATTACTATGGATATAGTAAATGGAATAATTAGTTTATAAAAGATGTAAATATTTTTAGGAGAGAGAACCCCTCTCTCCTATTCTTTAATTAAAACTTATCTTATTATTTCTATCCTTTTGTATTGATTATAAAACGATAGAAATAATAAGATAGAAATAAATTCAGTGGAGGTTAATATGGGAAAGTACTTATTAAAAAGATTTTTATCGTTAATCCCAGTTATTATAGTTATCTCAATAATTCTTTTTGTAATAGTTAAACTTGTTCCTGGGGATCCGGTTGAAATGGCGTATGCTGATGTTTTAAGTCAACCACAGTATCAAAAGAATCCAAAGGAAAGAGAACGTTTTATACAAGAAAAGCGACATGAAATGGGATTGGATCAAGGAATTGTTGTTCAATATTTGAGTTGGATTAATAGAACCGTAAAAGGTGATTTCGGATATTCAACTTGGAAACAAGCAAAAGTAAAAGATGTAATTAAACAACCATTAAAGGTTTCGATTTTAATCAATGTTATTTCGTTAACATTATCCTTTGCAATTGCAATCTTTGTTGGTATTCGGTCTGCTGTTAAGCGGTATTCACTGTATGATCAAACATGGCAAGTTACATCACTCGTCTTTACGTCGATGCCAACATTCTTTATTGGGATGGGTTTAATTTATTTAGTACCAGTTAAATTAGGTTGGCTAGAATTTGGCGGTCTGCCAGTGTTAAGGGGAAATGAATCATTCTTTTATGTTATAAAAGAATGGGCACGTCACCTTACATTACCAATAATAACATTAACAATTGGTAGTTTAGCTGGAACTATTCGTTATGTACGCAATGCGATGATTGAAGTGTTGAAGAAAGATTATATTAAAACAGCACGTTCTAAAGGTTTAAGAGAAAGAGTGGTTATTTATTCTCATGCGTTTAGAAATGCTTTGATTCCAGTTGTAACTATTGTTGCTGGTAGTTTAGTAAGCATCTTTGGTGGATCAGCAATTACTGAATCAGTCTTTGCAATTGAAGGAATTGGGGGAGTATTGATTGGTGCCTTAAATGCCCGTGACTTCTCAATTGTTTTGACAATGAACTTTTTCTATGCGATCTTAGGGTTAGCAGCTAATGTAATTATGGACCTTAGCTATGCACTTGTAGATCCACGAGTGAAATTAGAGTAGGGTGAGATGTATGAATAATAAAGAAAATAAATTTTTAAGCTCAATTAAACGATTATTCATCCATTTGTTTGGATTTGGGAAAGCTAAAAGAGATGCTCTTGAAGAAGAAGAAATCTTAAGCCCAGGAAAACAAATATTTCGAAAATTTATTCATAATCGTATTGCTATTTTTGGTTTAGTTTTATTCTTTGCAATTGTTTTATTTGTAGCAATTGGAAGGAGTTCAATTAATTTTAATGCTGCCTATAATGAAGGTTCTCAACAATATCTTGAACCAAATCTTTCGTATTTAAATGTACCTAGAGGATTAAAGAAATCAGGGGTTAAGATTGTAAATGGTGAATATTTAATTGCTGGTGGATCAGCATTTACCATTGCAATTTCAAATGATAATAAAATATATGTTTGGGGATCAAAAACAAATAATATTAAAAAAGTTCCAAAAGAAATTCAAGATAAAGCTAAAGATATAGTGCAACTTGCAGTTGGTAGACGTCATGCTGTTGTCCTAACAAGTGATGGTGATTTACTTGGTTGGGGTGAAAATGGTTTTAAGCAAGCGCAAAAGCCATATTATTATGAACAAAAAGATAAAAACTTTTATCAGGTTTTAAAAACAATTGAAGCATATTTCTTTGAAGAAGCTCGTGAAAAATATCCAGATGACGTTTATACAAAAGTTGAAGAAGATCCAATTGTTAAGATTGCAGCTGGTAATGGTTTTACAAGTATTTTGACTGCTTCAGGAGCTGTTTATACTTGGGGTAGTACAAATTCCATAAAAATTGGTGAACCAATTAATACTTTCCTTTATAACTCAGATATTAATATTGTATATGCAAGTGAACAACTTTCATGGCATTATAAAGGTGACTATGTACTAATGAAAATTGCATCTGCAAATGAATTAGTTGAACAATATAACATTGCACCAAAAACTGGATTTAGAGTAGATTTTAAAATTCAAAATGACATTTTAAAATGGCATTATGTTCGTGATTTAAAAGTCCCAATTGATTTAACAAATGACGAAATAAAAGAAATTGAAAATCAATGGTATGATTTAGTTGATGTTGCGGAAATTAAAGAAACTATTGAAATCCATAAGATTGTAAATCTTTATGCTTTAGAAAACAATATGATATATGAATTTGACGATAACAGCTTCCGTATCATCGGAGCAGGTGGAGAAATTATGACGACAACTCCATATGCCTTTTATCAAAGTGCTGAAGAAAGAGGTTATCGTATCACTAAAATTGTTGGCACAAAAGAAAATATTTTTGCTCTAACAAGCAATCAAACTATTTTTGGTTGGGGTTCATATAATAGTGCGAATCGTAATCTTGATATTCCTGAAGAAGTAAGATCAAGTAAGGTTGTCGATATCGAAGCCGGAAGTTATCATTTAGTAGTTTTAAATGATCAAGGTGAAGTATTTACATGGGGTAATAAAAATGATTTACACCAACTAAATATCCCTAAGAAACTTACAAAATCGAAGAAAATAGAAGCTAATTACTTTATAAGTTATTCATTTGGTGAAGATGGCTCGATTACAGCTTGGGGTAATAAAGGTTATATTTTCGGAACAAACTTTGAAGGTGGAGATGTCTTTAAGCGTATTATAGCTGGTGGTAGTATGACGCTAACACTAGCATTAGTAGCTGTTGTTATATCGCTTGTGATTGGTTTAATTATCGGCCTTGTTTCTGGATTCTATGGTAAATGGGTTGATAATGTCTTAATGCGCTTTGGTGAAATTATTAATGCATTCCCATTCTTACCATTAGCAATGACACTTGCAAAACTTGTTGAAGAGTGGGGATTAAGTGATAAAGCCCGGGTATACTTTATTATGGTTATCTTAGGTCTCTTATCATGGCCTGGTCTAGCACGTTTAGTTCGTGGTCAAATATTATCTGAACGTGAAAAAGATTTCGTTGTTGCTGCTAAAGCATTAGGAATTAGAGAACGTCATATTATCACAAGACACATTCTACCAAACGTTATCAACGTTGTTATTGTTAATACAACATTAAGTTATGCTGGAGCTCTCTTAACAGAATCAGGATTATCCTTCTTAGGATTTGGAGTTAAACTTCCTAATCCATCATGGGGTAATATGTTAACAACTGCTCAAAATCTAACTGTTTTGAGTACTTACTGGTGGCTATGGATTATACCTGGAGTCTTCATTGTCCTAACCGCATTAAGTATTAACTTAGTAGGTGATGGCTTACGTGAAGCTATGGATCCAAAGTCCAATGAAAGATAGGTGAGCGTATGAAAAAATTATTAGAAATCAAGAATTTACATACTTATTTTACAACCAAGCGCGGAATCATTAAAGCTGTTAATGGTGTAACATTAAGTATTGAAGAAGGTAAAACTTTAGGGCTAGTTGGTGAAAGTGGTTCGGGTAAAAGTGTTACTTCGATGTCAATTCTAAGATTATTTGAGGAAAATCAAAAAATCCACGAAGGTGAAATAATTTTTGATGATATTGTTCTAACAGATTTACCAGAAAAAGAATTACGAAAAATTCGTGGAAATCAAATATCAGTTATTTTCCAAGAACCAATGACTAGTTTAAACCCCGTATTCAAAATTAAAAAACAAATAAGTGAAGTATTAATGCTTCACCAAAACTTAGATAAAGAAAGTGCTTATGAAAAGACAATCGAATTATTAACTGATGTTGGTATTCCTAACCCGGAAAAAGTTGCCGACCAATATTCATTCCAACTATCTGGAGGAATGTGTCAAAGAGTAATGATTGCGATGGCATTAGCGTGTCGCCCAAAATTATTAATTGCTGATGAACCAACAACAGCATTAGACGTTACTATTCAAGCGCAAATATTAAAATTGATGAATGAATTAAAAGAACAATATGGAACATCAATTTTATTCGTTACTCATGACTTAGGAGTAATAAATGAAATGGCTGATGATGATGCAGTTATGTATTGTGGGGAGGTTGTTGAATCAGCACCATCAAAAACAATATTTGGGGAAAATCCAACTTTCTCACATCCATATACTGAAGGCTTAATGAATTCAATTCCAAGACTAGATTCTCCAAAAGGAAAATTGGATGTAATTCCTGGATCAGTACCTCATCCATTAAATCTACCAAAAGGATGTAAATTTGCTCCACGCTGCAAATATGCAACTGAAGCATGTCGATCACAAGAAATTGAAGCATATGAAGTTGAACCAGGTCATTTCGTAAGATGCCTATATCCAAAGAGAGGTGAAAGACATGAACAACCAGTTTAAAGAACCATTAATTGAAACACGAAAATTGAAAAAGTTTTTCCCTTTAAAGAAAAAACATATATTCCAAGAAACATATTATGTTCGTGCCAATGAAGATGTCACTTTGACTATTTATAAAGGTGAGACTTTAGGTATAGTTGGTGAAAGTGGTTGCGGAAAATCAACATTAGGACGTGTCATTTTACAATTATATGAACCAACAAGTGGAAGTGCCCTTTACTATGGAATTCCATTACGTGAATTAAATCCAGATTATGTTATTAATGATATAAAAAGGCTACCTAAATATCAAGAAAAAGCTAAAAGAGCATATCAAAAATCATTAGAATTTGATAATAAAATTCAAAATCTATTAGCTCAGAATGTTTCTTCTGAAGACCCTAAAATTAAAAATTTACAATATAAATCGAAAGAGTTAAAGAAAGAAGCATCTCGACAATTACGTGAAGGTAGTCGTATTGCTGGTGAATTTATTCTTGAAGATAATATTGAAGAAATTTCAAAATTAATGCTTGAAGAAGAATTAGTTCATCGCGAAATATTTGCTCGTGAGCAAGAAATTAAAAAATGTAAAAGACGTCTCGAAAGAAATAATAAATTACTTTCAAAAGCTGACGTTGAAGAAGAAAGAAAAAATAAAGCCAAAAATCAAATTGCATTAGATACCACAACAATTGATGTTTTACAAGCTGAAATCAATGAAAAGAAGAAACTGCAAGAAGAATTAGTTGATAAGTTAGAAGGATATCATTTTAAGAATGTTCTTCCAATTACTGAACGTACTTTAGATCCTGATTATCAACAAAAAATGGAACACAATCGTGAATATGCAATTAACCTTCAAAAATTAAATAAGAAAGAAATTCGTGTTTTACGCAAGAATTTACAAATTATTTTCCAAGATCCATATTCATCTCTTGACCCAAGAATGACAGTTGGGCAAGCGATTAGTGAAGCGGTTGTTGAACATGGCTTATTTGAACGTAATTCTCCAGAACTAGAAGAATATATTGTAGATATTATGGCAAAATGCGGTCTTGATCATTATATGATTCACCGTTATCCACATCAATTTTCTGGAGGTCAACGTCAAAGAATTGTTATTGCTCGTGCATTAGCATTACAACCTGAATTTATCGTTTGTGATGAATCAGTTAGTGCTCTTGACGTATCAATTCAATCACAAATTTTAAACTTACTTCAAGATTTGAAAAAGGAAAGCAACTTAACATATTTATTCATTTCGCATGACTTAAGTGTTATTAAACATATTAGTGATAGAATAGGGGTTATGTATTTAGGAAATTTAGTTGAAATAACTGATGCAGATAGATTATATGAAAATCCATTACATCCTTATTCTAAAGCTCTAATCTCCGCAATTCCAACAACTAGTCAAGAAAAGAAGGAAAGAATTATTCTTGAAGGTGATATTCCATCGAATATCTTCCCACCTTCTGGATGCAAATTCCGTACTAGATGTCCACTTGCGAGAGAAAAATGTGCAAAAGTAAAACCTGAATTAGTGGAGGTTGAACCAGGCCACTCAGTTGCCTGCCATTTCTATGAGGAAACAAAGAACTTATAAAAAACTTACTCCTGAAGAAGAAGAACAAATTCGCAAGAATTTAGCGGAAAATCCGTTATCAAGAAAAGATTATTGGGCATTATTTATATCTTTGTTTTTAACTTTACTTCCGCGTATTTTATTGGTCATTGGCTTTATTATCGGTGTCATTTGGTTCTTCTTTCTTCGTTAAGAATAAGGATGAAAAAAGTAGCAATATAATTTGCTACTTTTTGTATATTTTGATAAAAAAATGTAAAATAATTATTTATTTTTTTCAAAAAAAGTGTTAATATATAATAAGAAAGGAGAGAGATTATGATAAAACTTTATACATCTCCTAGTTGTTTGTCTTGTAGAAAAGTGAAAAAGTATTTCGACAAATACAACATTAAGTATGTCGAAAAAAACATTTTACATACTCGTTTGACGCGTGATGATATTTTTAATATGCTTGTTAATAGCGAAAATGGTTTTGAAGATATCGTCTCTCCACGTTCGAAAGTATTTAAAGAGGCAAACGTTGATTTTAACAGTATGACAATTCATGAACTCGTCGACTTTATAATTGACCATCCGACAATCTTGAAAAGACCGATAATTGTTACCGAAAATGATCTTCAGGTTGGTTATAATGATGATGATATTACATTATTTTTACCTCCAGAGATTCGCGACCGTGAATGTAATTTCTGTTTAGGTCCTGAAGAAGATTGTGAATATGTGAAGGCATTACAAATTGATAAAGATAATTAAGGTCCATATGGACCTTTTTAAGTTAAAAAAGATTGCTAGCGCAATCCTTTTAATATTGTATAAGCCCTTTTAATTTTTTTATCGGCTTTATTATATTTAATATTTAAATTTGTGATTAAATCAATAAATTCTTTTTTTCCTTGATAATATGATTGTGATACATATTCTATTTCATAGTCTTGATATCCAGAATATGTTTTATCATCAATATAGAATGTATAATTGCTTTTATCGATGAATAAGATTCCATTATCATATGGAAGGAAAAGTCTTTCGGTAGCTAAACTTAAGAAACGATAAATTCTTTGTTCTCCGATTAATGGCGATAAAATGTTTTGAATTTCTGGGAAAGGTATGATGCCATTTTCGATGATATCTTGAAATTGTTCATTAGTAATTTCAAAAGTATTAACATTGATAGAATATCCTTTTTTTCTTTTTAATGTTATTTCTAAGGTGTCACGTTCTCTCACTCGTAATGATGTGCTATAACCTTTTAGTGAGAAACGTGGAGTATCAAAGTAATGATTTGTTTGATAGTCGATTTTGCCCCCCTTAAATTGATTTATTAAGCGGTTGTATTCTTCTTCAGTAATCAAACTCTTAAAACCAACTTCGGTGCCTTTTTGCATTCTATCTCTCCTTTTAGATTAATTTTATACTATATTATACAAATATAATCAGTAAAATGCAATACTATTTTCGGCAATTTTTGCAATTATATTAAAATAATCTTTTAAAAACTCTTAAAAAATTAGTCTTTTTATGATAAAATAAAGAGTGTATTTACATACAGAATGGAGGCGATGAACGCATGATTAGCGAAGATAAAGTCGTTAGTGAATTTAATTGGGATGTCTTTTTACAACCATACGAATTAGCGATTAATGATTTTATTATTAAGTTAGAATCAATGAAAAAACAGTATATTTTAAAGGAAGCACGAAACCCAATTGAATCAATCACTGGACGTATTAAAACGCCAACAAGTATTCTTGAAAAAGCGAAACGTTTAAATGTCAGCTTTTCTGATATTCCCGAATATATCCAAGATATTGGAGGGATACGCATCACATGTAAATATCTAAAAGATGTCTATGAAATATTAGAATTATTACAATCACGCAAAGATATTGAAATTGTTTTGATTAAAGATTATATTAAAAATCCCAAACCATCTGGATATCGCAGTCTTCATATTATTGCAAAACATATTGTGGAGACAATCGATGGTCAAAAACCTATTTATATTGAATTTCAAGTAAGAACTCTTGCTATGCATCTTTGGGCAAGTATTGAACATTCTTTGAAATATAAATATTATCAAAGAATTCCAGATGCAATTAAAATTGAGTTACGACAGGCAGCAGAAATTACAAGAGATCTTGATGAAAAGATGTCAAAAATTCAAGAAGAAGTTGCTTCTCTAGGAGATGCTCTAAGTCGTAAAGAATATGAACTTGAATGGGAAGAACATATGATAAACCGAGGTAGTCTATGATATATGCCCTTTTTGGTGAACATGAGTTTAAAGAGCATGTTGGATATGTCTTAAATGAAAGAGGACATATATGTGATGAAGAAAATCCGGAGTTTGTCTTTTCAATCGGTGGAGATGGTACAATCCTGAAAGCTATCAAGAAGTATATTAAGGATGTTGAAGGGATAAAGTTTGTTGGGATTAATTTAGGCCGACTTGGTTTTTATACAAGTTATGAAAAAAAAGAATTTGAAGAAGCATTAGAGCAGATTGAAAATAATAAATATCAACTAGCGCATTATAATCTTTTAGAATATTTATTAAAGTCCCACAATTTATACAAAAGTGGGTTTGGATTAAATGAAATTACCATCATTAATCCAATACATACGCAAATCATAGATGTTTATATCAATGATAAACATTTTGAAACCTTTCGAGGAACAGGATTTTTAGCTGCGACTCCGACCGGATCAACTGCCTATAATAAATCATTAGGTGGAAGTGTTATTGATCCCAATATATGTGCATTACAATTAACTGAAATTGCTTCGATTAATAATCGTGTGTATAAAACTTTAGGTTCACCTTTAGTCTTATCACAAGAGACAATTGTAAAGTTGAAATCGAATTTTGCGAATGCTTATGTGACGGTTGATGGAATGTATGAACATTTCACAAACCTTGATGAAATTATCATTCGCCTATCAAGCAGGAAAGCAAATTTTGTTATTAAAGAAGAAACCGATTTTTGGGACTGCGTGAAAAAAAGTTTTTTAGAGTGAGGAGATATTATGGCTTATCATAAACAAGTATATGTTGCC
>DATCKF010000137.1:0-1698 GCA_036562395.1 Bacilli bacterium | reverse complement strand
GTCTTATTAAATCATGAAATAAAAATATATGATGTTTATCATCAAAAAGATAATTATTTATATCATATTGAAAAACCATTTAAAGTTGTCGGAATAATCAGAACTAATCAATTAGGATTTTATAACTTTAATAGCCTTTCGAAGAAATATGAATTATTAACTTTCTTCAAACAACAATATCGTAATGAACCATATATGAATACAGCATTTTCACAGCCTTATGGATATATTGTTACAATGGAACATTTAGATGCTGATCAAAAAGTGCCATACTATTATGATTTATTAGCGGTAAATAACATTTATTATAATAGTCGTCGAATTGATAATCGTTTAGCAGCCTTTATTGGAGTTGATGATTATAAAGGAATTGATGATTATGAAGACAATCTATTTCTAGATGTTTCAAATCGAATTATTGTAAAAGATACAGAAAATGAGAAATTGGAAGGAAATGAAATTCTTATTACAACTGAATTCTTAAGATATCTTGAACCATCAATTTCACTTTGGAATACCGCTGCAATAATTAATGCATTTAATACTAAATATAATGGGGCAGAAGTTACTTTAACACTCGAAAATTATGAAGGTCTAAAAGAATTTACTTTTAAAATTGTTGGTGTTGCTCGTCAAAGTAATGATAATGAGATTTATATTAGTGAAGATATGTATGATGAAATAAGTTTATTCATTAACGGTCCCAAAGTTCCAACGATGATTGTCGAGTTGAACAATAAACCTAAGGAACGAATGAAACTTATTGAAGAGTTATATGATCTTGGATATGTTTTAAATCCTGTTAATATATTACCACCAGGAGCATATTCGGAGTTTGTTGAAACGCAAGGAGAAATTGAAGTTGTTGATGATGAAGGATTTAGTGAAATAGTTAATATATCTTTATATCATCTTTTCTCTGAATATTATAATACGAAAGAGATGAATGAAGCTAATTCAGTTCTTGAAATCTTTGATAGTATTTATGTATTCTGTATTGTCATGGGAGCATTAATATCAATTGGCTTTATATACTTAAAGGAAAGAAGACAAAAAGATACAATTCTAAAATTATCACAATTAGGGGTTGTAACAAGGAAAATTATATTCCTTAATATTATTCATTATATTGTAATGGCGATTTCGATTGGAATTCTGACAATTCTGGCAACAAATATCTCCATAAACTTTATAAATAATCTTTTTACAATCCAAACAGTAAAAGCGGTTGATCCGGAATTAATTCTAGGTGGTCAAATATATCGAATTCGTTTACTTTTTACGAATACATCTATTAGAATTGCAATAATTGCTGCCATTGTTACTTTTATTGTTGGAAGTCTTATTACTTGGAGAATCACATATAAGTATCGACGTTAATATTAATAACTCATATAAAAAAAGCAGTCATATCATTTAGCTGACGCGCCGTAACGAAGGTTTCAAAAACAAGTGGTAAAGACAATCGATACAGTATATCGCAAATAATTATTTGAATGGAGATACTGTAATGAAAACATTGTACGAAACACTTGGTGGAACCTATCGTGAAGAAAACGGGCGTCTTATTCCGGAAATGAAACTGCCCGAACAAACCAATTATCAAATTGGCAAGTACGGGCAGTTTTATCTTGATTATATCAAAAATCATCGTCGCGGAAGGTACACCACCCTGCTGACCGAAGGTAAATTGAACGC
>DATCKF010000121.1:0-6935 GCA_036562395.1 Bacilli bacterium | reverse complement strand
TTTAGTTAAAGAATTTAGTAAAGTTATTAATGATCCGAATATTAAAGAAATCAATACTATTAAAGGTAAAGATTTAGAATATGTAACATATTATCATCCATTATATAACCGTATTTCACCAGTTATCTTAAGTGATCATGTCACATTAGAAGCAGGTACAGGCTTAGTACATATTGCTCCTGGACATGGTGAAGAAGATTTCATCGTTGGTAAAAAATATGGTTTAGATATTTTATGTCCAGTTGATGACCGCGGCTTTATGACGGAAGAAGCTGGTGAATTTGCAGGAATGTTCTATGAACAAGCAAATGAAAGTATTATTAAACGTTTAATTGAATTAAAAAGCTTGTTAAAACAAGAAGATATTGTTCATAGCTATCCTCATGATTGGCGTACGAAAAAACCTATCATTTTTAGAGCCACTCCACAATGGTTTGCTTCGATTGAA
This sequence comes from Bacilli bacterium, assembly GCA_036562395.1. Taxonomy (GTDB): domain Bacteria; phylum Bacillota_I; class Bacilli_A; order ML615J-28; family CAG-698; genus DUOT01. Next base: position 6,487 of record DATCKF010000121.1, on the reverse strand, counting down.
GGATTAAAAAATGATATGCTTGAAGCTATCAAACAAGTTGATTGGATTCCTAATTGGGGAGAATTACGTCTTGCAAACATGATAAAAGATCGTAAAGAATGGTGCATTTCCCGTCAACGTGTTTGGGGTGTTCCAATTCCAGTGTTCTATGCTGAAGATGGTACAGAAATCCTTGACCCTGCAATTATCAATCATGTTGCGGAAATATTTGCAAAAGAAGGTTCACAAGCATGGTTTGTAAAAGAAGCCAAAGAATTATTGCCTGAAGGTTATAAAAACCCTCATAGTCCAAATGGTATCTTCACAAAAGAAAAAGATACAATGGATGTATGGTTTGATTCTGGTACTAGTCATCATGCTTGTATTATTGAAAGGGGTTATGGATATCCTGTTGACCTTTATTTAGAAGGTTCTGATCAATACCGTGGATGGTTTAACTCAAGTTTATCAACAGGTGTTGCGATGACGAAAGTTGCTCCTTACAAAGCTGTTTTATCTCATGGATTTGTCTTGGATGGAGCAGGAAATAAAATGAGTAAATCATTAGGAAATGTTATTGACCCATTAGATGTATGCAATCGTTATGGTGCTGATATCTTACGTTTATGGGTAGCAAGTGTAGAATACACATCTGATGTAAGAATTAGTGATGCTATTATGGATCAAACCGCTGAAATTTATCGTAAAATCCGTAATACATTTAGATTCTTATTAGGTAACTTATTCGATTTTGATGAAACCAAAGACCGTGTTGATTATCATAATATGCCAGAAATTGATCAATATATGGTCAACTTACTAAATCAATTAATCGAAAAAACATTAAATTCTTATCAAAATTATGAATTTGATGAAGTATATCGCTTAATTGTTTCATATGTAACTAAAGATCTATCTGCATTCTACTTTGACTTTACAAAAGATGTGTTATATGTTGAAGCAAGCAATAATCTTGAAAGACGTAGTATTCAAACTGTCTTTTATGATAATCTAAATGCTTTGGTACGTTTACTTACACCTATCATTCCATTTACAACTGAAGAAGTATATAGTTATATGAATGTTCATGATCGTGCTGAAAGTGTTTATTTAACTTCAATGCCAACAGTTAGTCGTTATGCTAATACAAACGAACTCTTAACAAAATATCAAGAATTTATGGAATTCCGTGATGACATCTTAAAAGCAATTGAAGAAGCACGAAATGAAAAAATCATTGGTAAATCTCTTTCTGCAAAAATCACTATTAAACCGACAAAGAAAATTGCAAAGTTATTATCAAGTTTAAAAGTTGAGTTAAAGAAAGTATTTATTGTTTCAGAATTTGTTGTTACTAATGATGATATCGAAGGAAAAGAATATGAAAGTGGCATCATCGCGGTTACTGCGCGTGAAGGTGTTGTCTGTGAAAGATGCTGGCAAGTTGTAGACGAGATTAATGAAGAAGGCCTTTGTCCACGTTGTGATCGGATTGTAAAAGATCTGGAGGTGTAAGAATGGCACTCATAATTCATTTTTTTCGAAAAAACAACTTAGAAAAGTTGGATTTTTCGAAAGTTTTAGAATATTTTGAAAACCTGCCAAATTTTAAAATCTACTATGTTTCAGATTATGTTGAAATTGTATATGAAGATCGTGAGTTTTCTTTTAAATATCGTTATCTTATAACTAAACAATCACGAGTATCAAAAATTTATGAATTAAGTCCGATGTATACAAATATCAACTTTTTGCTAGAAATGCCGGTTTTAATACCTTCATTTCTAGCAAAAGAAATCTTAACAATTACCCAAAAATTATGTAAGATTTTTGATCTTGATATTTATCATGATTCATTTGCAGATGTTCAAAGTTTTAACTTGGTTGATGTTTTAGTATTATTTGAAAATGTTCGCTCATCATATATTGATGAACATGGCTTACAAGGAAAAATAACATACGATAACGAAAAATTAAACATTATATGTAAATATCAACGATCTGTGGATAGTTTGAAAGAACATTACCAAAATAGTGTTGATGTGAATTATTGTGTGCCAATCGTTTCAGAAGAAGCGGGAATTTCCGGAATCAGTTATAATTGGAAATTTGGTTCACCTTCCATTTTTCCACCATTTGTTGATTATTTCTTTATTGAAACTGAAGACGAATTATTGTTTATTAAACGTGAAGATTTTTATCGAACTTTAAATAAATATTTTACAGAAATCAAAACTTTTTTACCAGATTTATATGTGATAAAGGGAAAACAAGTAAAAACCGTGAAAAAGGAATTAAAAAAATTACGTAAATGTCACATAGATATTGGTAATTATCAACGATTACGTCTTTGTGATGTCATCGAAGAATAGTTTTGAAAGGATGTTATCATGAATATTAATGAGCTCATTGATCATACACTTCTTAAACCTTTCGCAACCACAGAAGAAATAAAAAAACTTTGTGATGAAGCAAAAACTTATCACTTTAAGAGTGTTTGTGTAAATCCTGTTTATGTCCAAGAGGTGAAGAAGGAATTACGTGATTCTGATGTATTAGTGTGTACCGTTATCGGCTTTCCATTAGGAGCAAATACTATTGCAACAAAAGTTTTTGAAACGACTGAAGCTGTACATAATGGTGCTGATGAGATTGATATGGTTATAAATATTGGTAAAGCTAAGGAACATGATTATCAATATTTACTTTTTGAAATAAGTGAAGTTGTTAAAGCAGCAAAGGGAAGACTTGTAAAAGTAATCATTGAAACTTGCTTTTTATCAGATGAAGAAAAAATTGAAGTTTGTAAGGTTGCTACCAAAGCAGGAGCAAATTTTGTGAAAACATCAACAGGATTTGGAACTGGTGGAGCTACTCCTCAAGATGTCAAAATAATGAAAGATGCTATATCAAGTGATATGAGTGTAAAAGCAAGTGGGGGTATCCGTTCTTATGAAGATTTGAAGAAGATGGTTGCTGCTGGAGCAAGTCGAATTGGAACTTCCAGCGGTATTACGATCATTCAAGAAGCTAAGGAGGACATATGATTCCAACACCGCATATTGAAGCAAAATCCAAAGATGCTTTTGCGAAAACAGTTTTAATGCCTGGTGATCCATTAAGAGCGGAATATATTGCAAACAATTATTTAGAAAATGTTACAAAAGTAAATAGTGTTCGCAATATGTTAGCTTTTACTGGATTTTATAAAGGTAAAAAGGTAACTGTTATGGGTTCGGGGATGGGAATGCCTAGTATCGGTATTTACTCATATGAGTTATTTAAATTTTATGATGTTGATACTATAATTCGTATTGGTTCATGTGGAGCATATTCGAAAGATGTCAAACTTTATGATGTGATTATTGTCAATGAAGCCTATAGTGAATCAAGTTTTGCGAAAGTGGCATATAATTATCAAGAAAATATCCTTAAAGCAACCCCAGAAGTTACTGAAAATTTAAATCAAGCTGCTAAGAAATTAAATATTGATGTTATTAATTCACGAATCCATTCCTCTGATGTTTTTTATCGCCATTATGGAGATGTATTTCGTGATGTAGCTGATCAATATCAATGCGTTGCTGTTGAAATGGAATCTTTTGCTCTCTTTGCAAACGCTAAATATTTAAATAAAAATGCAGGATGCATATTAACTGTATCTGATTCCTTAGTGACACATGAAGCAACAACTGCTCAAGAACGTCAACAATCATTTAATAAAATGATGGAAATAGCATTAGAAGCTAGTAAATAAGCGAGTTAACTCGCTTTTTTTCGAATAGTTATATCATTTGCACAAATAATAAAATAAGGTGAAACTATGGAAAAATTTGAAATAAATGGGATAGAATCGACATTAATTAAAACCGATAAATTTAAAACCATTACCTTTTTTGTTGCTTTTATTGGTGAATTTAGTAAAGAAGTAGCAACAAATAAAACTTTATTATCAATGCTATTAAACGGTTCAACAAAATCCTATCCAACTAAAAAAACTATTTTAAATAAGCTTTTTACGTTATACGATGCTGGTATATCGATAAGTAGTTTTCCAATTTATCGAACGAATATTACCGTCTTTTCATTAAGCATCATCAATCCGAAATATGTTGAAAGCGATAATTTATTAAATGAAGGACTTTCCTTTTTAAAAGAATTCATCTTTAATCCGAATATTGATGAAGGTGGGTTTGTTGAAAAGGAATTTAATGAAAAGAAAAGAATGTTAAGAGATAATATTAATAGTATTTATAATAATAAAGGGCTATATGCTTATCAACGATTATTGCAAGAAATGGGAAAAGATGAAATTATCAGCGTTTCCTCTACTGGAACAATCGAAGATTTAGAAAAAATTACTCGTAGTAGTCTAATTAATGATTATCACAAGATGATAAATGATGAAATTGTGAAATTATATATTATTGGTGATATTGATAAAGAAGAAATAATTAGAGAATTTTCTAATTATCCTTTTCATGCTAATCATTTTGATATTCAAACCGTGGAAAAAGAACGAAAACATATTGAAAAGATTAATGAAGTTTTTGAGACTCAAAATGTTAATCAAGCAAAACTAATGATGGGATTTCGTACCAATGTCAATGCGCTTGATGAGTTGTATGTTCCAATGACGATTTTTAATATGATGTTTGGAGGAATGGCTTCATCTGATTTATTTAGAGTAGTTCGTGAAGAGCATTCTTTAGCTTATACCGTATCTTCAAGTGTCTTTTTTGATACTTGTGTCTTAGTGGTTAGTGCAGGAATTGATACGAAAGATTATCAATTAGCATCTGATTTAATTATAAAAGAGCTCGAAAAATATAAACAAGGAAATGTTGATGAAAGGTTACTTCAAGTAGCAAAGGAAAATTTAATCAGTGGAATTAATCAAACAGTTGATGATCCTTACGAAAATTTAGAGTTTATCTTAAAGAATAGTTTATTAAATAATATATCAACTGACGAGATACTGGATAAGATTTCAAGAGTAACACGTGATGATATTATAAAAGCTAGTCAAATGATTGAACTTGATACGATTTATTGCTTAAAAGGTGAAGTAAATGGATAAAACAAGATATGATAAGATCAATGAAACTTTATATTCACATAAACTTGCGAATGGCCTAGAAGTATATATTATTCCTAAACCTAATTATAACTTAACCTATTCAACATTTGTTACAAAATTTGGTTCCATAAATAATCGTTTTATTCCTTATGGTGAAAATGAATATCTTGATGTCCCATTAGGAGTTGCTCACTTCCTTGAACATAAAATGTTTGAAATGGAAAATGGTCAAGATGCAGTTGAATTATTTGCAGATTTAGGAGCAGAAACGAATGCTTTTACTGATTATGAACAAACAGCATATATCGCCACTTCAACAACCAAAACAAATGAAGTGATAAACTTATTACTTGATTTTGTGCAAACACCAGTTTTTAAAGATGATAGTATTCAAAGGGAACAAGGCATTATTACTCAGGAATTATTAATGTATTTGGATAAACCAAGTAGCCGTTCACATATTGGAATCATGCAAAATATGTTTGCGAAAAGTCCGATCCGTGAGGATATTGTCGGAACGAAAGAGTCAATTAAAGCTATTAATAAGGATGTTTTGTATAAATGTTATAATACATTCTATCATCCAAGTAATATGATTTTAATGATTGTTGGAAATGTTAATCCTGAAGAAATAATTAAGGTTGTTGAGGAAAATCAAAACCGAAAGCATTTTAATCCTCCTCAAGAAATACGTAAAGAAGTAATTATTGAAGATAATCAAGTTAATAATGCTTCAAGTTCCATTAAGATGGATATTATCATGCCAAAGGTTGCGATTGGTTTAAAGCTTCCGCAACTCTCCTATGATGTCAATCAATTAATGATTGATGAACTTAAAATCAAAATGATTCTTGAAAATACTTTTGGATTATCTTCAGATAATTATCAAGAAATGCTTAATCAAGAAATTTTTAATACTGGTTTTTCATATAGTGTTACTTTAAGTTATTATTATAATTATATTATAATAACTGCTAATACATTAAAGCCAAAAGAATTCTGTGACTTTATTAAAACGAAATTACTTGAATTAAAAGATTTTCAAATGAAAGAAGAAGATTTTATACCAATGAAAAGAGCATTAATTGGAAGTTTTATTAAGTCCTTTAATCATCTTGATTTTTTGGCGCATGCTTATGTTGATTATAAATTAAAGAATTGTGATTTATTTAATTCATTAGATTTACTTGAAAATATTACAATTAACGATTTATCCAAATATAATCATTTATTTACAGAAAAAGCACTTTCCGAATTTATTATCTATACAAAATAAAATTGAAAAAATATAATGAAAAATAAACTAAAAAAAATTTAGTTTATGTGTTTTTCTGAATATTATATAAAATAATTTTATTTTACTACTTTTAAAAGTTATATTAAAATATTTTCCATTTTATTATGAAAATTTATTTGATAAACATGGAT
>DATCKF010000102.1:0-2821 GCA_036562395.1 Bacilli bacterium | reverse complement strand
TAATCATGAGGAATTAAATAAAATCAATCATGATTTTAATATTGATAAAGAAAAAATAAATAAATCCCTCCTTTTCGCATATTCCCTTCAAGTAAGTTCGAAAAAAGAACGAAAAAAAATTCTTTCAAAAGAAAGTATAGTTCAAAATTATCGCCTTTTAAACATGGCAAAACGATTAGGAATTATTGATGATTATCCACAACTCTTTTTCTATCGCAAGAAGAAAAAAGAAAAGATTACCAAACCGCCACAAATTCGCAATTTCTATACTTTAGGTGAAGAAATTGGAAATGCGGTGACTCATGGTGTTGGGGCTGGTTTATCAATTGCAGCTTTGGTAATCCTGGCGGTCAAAGGTGCTCGTAGTGGGAATGATAAAGCTTTATTATCATATTTAATATTCGCGATATCTTCGTTACTTCTTTATTTAATGTCAACGATCTATCATGCGTTAGCTTTAGGAACCAAAGCTAAAGCTTTATTCCAAAAGTTTGATCACTTGACTATTTATCTTTTGATTGCTGGAACATATACACCATTTTCTTTACTTGCAATATCTGAAAAAATGGGACTTTTTGTATGTATCTTTTTATGGGTTGGTGCTTTAGTAGGTTCACTATTAACGATCTTTGCCTTCGGTAAGTATCGAGCCTTCCATATCATTTTGTATATTTTATTAGGATGGATTGCAATCTTCTTTATCGGCGATATTATTGCTAATTTACATACAATTGGTGTTATTTTACTAATCGCTGGTGGTGTTACATATACATTAGGACTCATTTTCTATGCTATGAAATTCTTTAAATATACACATATGGTATGGCATATCTTTGTTATCATTGGAACATTACTTCATTTTCTTTCAATTGTCCTATATTTATAAAAAAGGATTTGGATTTTCTAAATCCTTTTAATTTCGAAAAGATGTAGAAAAATGTCTATCTTTGTGTTAAAATTAAACCATGAGGTGAAACGATGCTTAATCGAGATCAATTTTATCATTTATTAAATTTAATCAATATTGAGGTAACACCAGTACTAGAAACAGGACAACTGGAAGCGATTAATATTACAAGAGAGACTTTAAGTTGTGAAGTTGTTTTTTGTTTTGAAAATGTTCTTGATATTGAGATAGCAAGACTATTTATTAACCGAACGAAAGATTATTTTATTAAAGCTTATAAAGTCAATGAGGTAAATGTTAGAATAAATTATCAAAATGGCAAGATCAGTAATGAACTTTTAAATACATACTTTGAAACTATTGTTAAGGAATGTGCCAAAGATAAACCTAGATATTCTGCTTTAAGTAATTTTAATTATAAATGTGATAATCAAGAAATTGTAATTTATGTTGCAAATGAACAAGAAATTGCCTTAATAAATGAATTAATTAGTGGTATTAAACCGATTTTTAATTATTTTTCCCTTGATATCATGATGAAAGTTGAAGTTAGTCCTTTTGAAACCCCAATTGCGCAACTAATTGAGAAAAATCAGGAACAATTAACAGTTGAATTGTTGCGTGATCAAATGAGTTATGAAAATATTGCTAGTAAAGATGAAGTTGAAGATAAACCCAAAAAACAAAAGGTGATAAGAGCTCCGCGTGTTAAAGAAGGTTTAAATAGACCTACGACTCCCCTTAATAAAATCCCTGCAAGTGAAGTAGAACTTATTGAATATAAACAACGGGTTGGGAATAATGAATTTACTATTATCGGGGATATTGTTGAAAGTCGGGTGGAGGAACGTCAAAGTAAAAATGATCCGAAAAGTAGATTTCTCATATATTCCGCAATCCTCACTGATGGTAATGATTCCATCATGATCAAAACTTTCATAAATCAACAGTTCAATGAAAACTTTTATCGCAATGAAGCTGTCGCGGGGAAGAAAGCTAAAGTTTATGGGTATGTTGAATATGATAAATTTGTTCGGGATATCGTCTTAGCAATCGATCAAATGGTTATTGTTGGGGATGCAGAAGAAGATGAAATTGTTGATGATGCTCCTGTAAAAAGAGTTGAATTACATGCGCATACAAAAATGTCAACGCAAGATAGTGTGATGGATGTTGAAGAATATGTTCGTCAAGCTGTGAAATTTAAACATCGCGCTCTTGCAGTTACTGATATGTATAATATTCATGTCCTTCCGGATTTTGAGAAGGCAACCAAAAACCTTGATATCCTTCCGATTTATGGGGTTGAAGGGGCATTAGTTGATGAAGAGAAGTTTAAGATTGCTTTAAATGAAGCAGATATTGATTTGCGTAATGCAACTTATGTTGTCTATGACCTAGAAACAACTGGACTTTCAAGTAATTATCATGAAATAATTGAAATTGCTGCTGCGAAAGTATATAAAGGTACCATTATTGATGAATTTAGTTATTATGTAAAGCCAAAGAAAAAAATTACGGAATTTATTACTTCCCTTACAAGTATTACTAATGATGATGTTCGTAATGCTGATCCGATTGAAGTTGTTTTACCAAAGTTTAAAGAGTTTATAAATGGATGTATATTAGTTGCTCATAATGCAACGTTTGATAATTCGCATCTATATGAAAATATGAAAAGGTTAGGTATTTATGATGGTATCATTCCAACCATTGATACTTTGCAACTGGCTAAGGTTCGCTATGGACATAAATTAAATAAGTTTAATTTAAAGGCTGTTGCTAAATTCTTTGATGTTGATTTGGAACAACACCACCGTGCAATTTATGATGCGAAAGCAACAGCGATGATTTTTATGAATATGTTAAATGATTTTATTGATGATGGCATTGTAAATTATCAAGATATCAATA
>DATCKF010000100.1:0-6183 GCA_036562395.1 Bacilli bacterium | reverse complement strand
ATATTATTCAAAAAGGTTTAACTTTAGAAAAGTTTAAATTAATTCTTAAAAAACATTCTTCTATTTCAAAACTTTATTTAGATAATAAATTAATATATGAATATCAGGAACCGGATGATACAAAAGTAATCGTTTCAAGTTTTATATCTGGAGTTATTATTTTTGTAATCATTTATTATTATCGAAAAAGAAAGCATCGCTTTTCTTTGAAAGATATTAGTAAATGATTTAAAATTAAAGCCACCAATTGGTGGTTTTTAATAATATATTTTAAAAAAATCGACATTTGTGTTATACTATAATAGGTGATAGTATGAAGTTTGTTAATCTCTATATTCAAACTGAATATTCAATGCTTAATTCTGGAATTGCAATTGAAAGTTTAATTAATAAGGTAACATCATTACATATAGATTCACTTGCGATTACCGATGACTTAATGCATGGAGCAATTAAGTTTTATCAAGCATGCATCAAGAATAACATTAAACCAATTATTGGCTTAAGATGTAAATTAATTGATAATAATGTTATTTTGTTATATGCCACATCATACATAGGCTATCAAAACTTAATGAAATTGGCAACGATTGTAGCGACAAGTGAAGAGGTTACAATAAGTCAACTTCAAAAACATCACCTAGATTTAATTGCGATTCTTCCGAGCGATGAAAATGAAGTAATTAAAAAATATAAAGATCATAATTATGAAGCAGCAATCAATACCCTAATGACATATAAAGATATCTTTTTTGATAATTTATATATTGGTGTTGATATGCAAACAACCGAAATGCAACAACTTGCAAAAGATATTATTGAGTTTGCTAATAATCATCAAGTACAAGCTGTAGCCATTCATAAAACTCTATTTCTAGAACAAAATGATTTTGAAGTTTATACAACTGTCAAGTGTATTGGTTTAGGACTTCATCATTATGCGTATACAGAAAAAGAAATTAATGCTTATTTTTTAAGTGAAGATGAAGCATGTAAATTATTTTCACCTTTTCCAGAACTACTTGAAAATACGATTCGTATTAGTAATAGATGTCATCTTGAAATTCCATTTGGAAACTATAAGTTACCGAAATATGATATTGAGAATAGCAAACAATATCTTGCTGATTTATGTAAGGTCGGATTAAATAAACGTCTCTTGCATCAAAATGTGGATGTTGAAAAATATAAGAAACGATTATTATATGAATTAAATATCATTGAACAAATGGGTTTTAGCGATTATTTTTTAATCGTCTATGATTATGTGAAATATGCCAAAACGCATGATATTTTAGTCGGACCAGGTCGTGGATCAGCACCAGGTTCCCTTGTCAGTTATGCTTTGGGTATTACCGATATCGACCCAATTGCTTATGATTTATTATTTGAACGTTTCTTAAATCCCGAACGTATAAGTATGCCCGATATTGATGTTGATTTCCCTGACGATAGACGTGACGAAGTTATTAAATACATTGGGAAAAGATTTGGAAAGATGCGGGTTGCCCATATTAGTACCTTTGGAACATTTGGTCCACGCATGGCTCTTCGTGATATTGCAAGAATCAAAAATATTAGTACAAAAAAATTAGAATATATCTTAAAATATATCCCTAATTATGCTTCATCAATTTCCGATATTATAAATAGTAGCGATGAACTTAAGAGAATGATTGCTAGTGATGAAGAAATTAAAACCCTCTTTTTCCTTGCTAGCAAAATAGAAGGCTTACCTCGCCATTTATCAACACATGCTGCTGGAATTATTATGGCTGATGATGATTTAGTAAATTATGCACCATTACAAAAAGGAATTAATGATTTATATCAAACGCAATATGAAGCAAGCGATTTAGAAGCTTTAGGACTTGTGAAAATGGATATATTAGGGTTAAAGAATTTGACGATTATTAAAAGAGTTCTTGAAAAAATCAAAAAGCAAAGCGGACAAGAAATTAATGTTCGCACGTTACCTTTAAATGATCGTAATGTGTATAAGATGATTGCTTGTGGTAATACCGATGGAATCTTTCAATTGGAATCAAAAGGGATGCGTGATGTCTTAATAAAACTAAAAACATCAAGTTTTATGGATATTGTCCATGCCAATGCATTATTTAGACCAGGACCTATGGAAATGATTCCAACTTTTATTGCCCGTAAATTTAAGAAAGAACCTGTCACTTATTTACATCCTGATTTAAAAGAAATATTAGAACCTACTTATGGAACGATTGTTTTTCAAGAGCAAATTATGTTAATTGCCCAAAAATTTGCTGGTTATACATTAGGAATGGCAGATATCTTACGTCGTGCTGTTTCGAAAAAAGATGAAAAGCTATTACTTTCAGAACGAAAGAGATTTGTCCAAAGTGCAGTTAAACAAGGATATCCTGAAACCTTAGGTAATGAAATATATGATTATATTGCTAAATTTGCAAATTATGGGTTTAATAAAAGTCATTCGGTTGCTTATGCCCAAATTGCTTATATTATGGCTTATTTAAAAGTTCATTATTTTAAATTTTTTATGGCTGAGCTTATGGCTAATAGTATTGGTAGCAACAGATTATTGCATTCATATATTAATGAATGTAAGAAGAATAATGTCAAGGTATATCCTCCACATATTAATAAAAGCAGTGATCAATTTGAAGTTAATGATGGTATTTATTTTTCTTTACTGGCAATAAATAATCTTGGAAATGTGGTTGTTGATAAGATTGTTAATGAACGAAAACATCAATCATTTAAAACATACGAAGATTTTGTCATCCGTTGTCGTGATTTTATCAATAAAAGAATTATCACCAATTTGGTTTTTGCTGGAGCTTTTGATTGTTTTTCGTTAACAAAAAGAGAAATGATTGAAACTTATGAAGATATTCTTGAACGCTATGATTTTGCTGCTACTTTAGGTAATAAAATTGTTGTTACGAAAAAAACATATGAAGAATATCCTTTTGATGAAATTAGTCAAATGGAAAAAGAAGCTTTAGGTTTTAATCTACAATATAATTTATTTATCAAATATCTTGATTTGAAAGTTAAAGAAAAGACAATTGATTTAGCAAACTTATCCCCCAACATAAATGTAAAAATATTATTTATGATAAAAAGTGTTAAAAAAATCCATACTAAAAAATGGGACGAAATGGCCTTTTTAGAAATCTATGATGATACTAACAGTTGTGATGCTGTTTTGTTCCCGATAATATTTGAGAAATATCGTCATATCATTGATGTTGGAAGTATTTATATCGGGACTGGAAAAGTAGATTTACGTAATGGGAAAATACAAGTTATTCTTGAAAATGTTTACAGTGTATCGTAAAAAGATATTTTATGTTATAATATTTTAGAGGTGTATACAAATGATTAAAAAGGTTGGAGTTTTAACATCAGGTGGCGATGCTCCAGGCATGAATGCAGCAATCCGCGCTGTTGTCAGAACAGCGCTATATTACAACCTTGAAGTATATGGAATATATGATGGTTATCGCGGACTTTATGAAGGAAAAATCGAACGATTATTTAGAAAATCTGTATCAGAAAAAATAATGCGTGGGGGTACCTTTTTAGGTACAGCCCGCTTATCAGAATTCACAAATCCGGAAATTCGCAAAGTTGCAATTGACAACCTTCATCAATATGGTATCGATGCGTTAGTTGTCATCGGTGGTGATGGTACATATAGAGGTGCATTAGCATTAAATAAAATGGGAATCAACTGTGTCGGGATTCCTGGAACTATTGACAATGATATTCATGGAACTGATTATACAATAGGGTTTGACACAGCTATGCATACGGTTGTTGATGCTGTCGATAAATTGCGTGATACTTCAAGCAGTCATCGTCGTTGTTCAATTATTGAAGTAATGGGACGTAATTGCGGGGCAATTGCCATTTGGACTGGAATTGCCGTTGGCGCTGAATATGTTGCTAGTAAAGAAATAGGATATAATGAAGAAGAAATAATTGAAGTAATTAGGCAAGCATCACGTGTGAAAAGACATGCAATTGTCATTGTTACTGAACATTTAATTGATGTTAATCATCTTGCGAAAGTGATTACTGAACAAACGCAATTTGAAGCTCGGGCAACAGTACTTGGCCATATTCAAAGAGGTGGATCACCAACTGTTCGTGATCGTGTTCTTGCCTCAACAATGGGCGTTAAAGCCGTTGAAGAATTAATTAATGGTAATAGTGGCTGTTGTATTTGTGAAGTTGGCAATAAATTAGTTGCAATTCCTTTTGAAGAAGCATTGCAAATGGAAAAAGATCAAGTGATGGAAAAATATCGTGCATTTAAAGTGTTATGGTAAGTGAGGTAGAGTAATGAAAACTTGTTATATAACAACACCAATATATTATGCAAGTGGAAATGTTCATATTGGTAATTCTTATTCGACGATTGTTTGCGATTGTTTTGCACGCTATCATCGTTTGAAAGGTGACGATACATTTTATTTAACAGGAATGGATGAACATGGACAAAAAGTAGAAGAAGCTGCGGCAAAACAAGGAAAATCCCCTCAACAATATGTCGATGAGATTGCTGAAGCAACAAAAGCCCTTTGGAAGAGATTAAATATCACTAATGATGATTTTATTCGTACTAGTGAAGATCGACATCAAAAAGTTGTTCAAGCAATCTTTGAACAATTAATCTCTCAAGGTGATATTTATTTAGGGGAATATGAAGGTAATTATTGTGTACCTTGTGAAGCTTTCTTCACGAAAACACAATTAAATGAAGATGGGACTTGTCCGGATTGTGGACGCCCAACTAAACTTGTTCGAGAAGAAAGTTACTTTTTGAACTTAAAAAAATACCAAGATCGCTTGTTGCAGTATATTTATGACCATCCAGATTTCATTCAACCAGAATCTCGTCGAAATGAAGTAATTGCTTTTATTAAACAAGGATTAGAAGATTTATGTGTTAGCAGAACTTCATTTAAATGGGGAATCCCGGTTTTAAGTAATCCTAAACATGTCGTATATGTATGGATTGATGCTTTAAGTAATTATATCTCAACGCTTGGATATAAAACGGATAATGATGAGATGTACCAAAAATATTGGGTAAATGGTGATGAAGTTGTTCATGTCGTTGGTAAAGATATTTTACGTTTCCATGCTATATATTGGCCAATCATGTTAATGGCTTTAAATGTTCCTATTAAGTTTAAATTATACGCACATGGTTGGGTATTAATGAAAGAAGGCAAGATGAGCAAATCTAAAGGTAATATCATTTATCCTGATGAAGTCATTGAAAGATATGGTGTTGATCCATTACGTTTATATTTAGTATCGGAAATGCCATTAGGAAATGATGCTATCTTTACATATGAAAGATTTATTGAAAAGTATAATTCTTTCCTTGCAAATGATTTAGGTAATCTTGTTTGTCGTACTCTAGCGATGATTAACAAATATTTTAATGGTAAATTAACAAAAGGAAACCAAAACTATTTTTCATTTGATGAAGATTTAGAAAAAGTTTTAGAAGAAGTAGTAAGAAACTATCAATATTATTTTGATAATTTCCAATTTCAAAATGGTATTAATGAAATTTGGCGTTTAATCAGCCGTGCAAATAAATATATTGATGAAACCACTCCTTGGGGACTTGCGAAAGAAAGTGAGAAGCAAGATCAATTACAAAATGTTTTATATCATTTATACGAAGTATTAAGAATTGTTGCTATAATGATATCACCAGTAATGCCAGAAACAAGTGAAATTATTTTTGATGAATTAGGTGTAAAAGATTTAAATTCATTTGCTAGTCTTGAATATGGAAAAACTATGGAATGCATTGTTACTGATAAACCAGCTGTACTATTTAAAAGATTAAAATGGGAAGATGAATTGAAGAAGTATGAGTGAAACAGGTTTTTTGATTCCCGTCGCGATTTTATTAGGAACTAGTGTTTTATTAAGTGCTTTAATTTCCATATTAAAAATAAAAATTATACCGAATTTTGTATTAGAAATAATTATTGGTATAGTTTTAGGTGTGGTTTTGAAAGATTATTTAGCAGATCAAAAATTTACAACGATTACTGATGGATTATATGTAGTTGGATTTGCTTTGATTATGTTTTTGAGTGGTTTTGATGCTGATTTGGATATCATTAAGGATAAAGAACATACTTCTGCACA
>DATCKF010000164.1:0-16677 GCA_036562395.1 Bacilli bacterium | reverse complement strand
GCATTGTATAATACCCAAAGATCCTTACATTTGGTAACATTATTGCTACAACTTGAAATGTAAGCATCAAAAAGACACCAGTAACAATATCCGCGTTTAATACTGGAATATTGTTTAATAAAATCATCCTTTTTCGTCTCTTTTTATCAAGGGAATTGATACCAATTGCAAATAATGTTCCAAGGATAGTACTGATAATAGTTGCAAGAAAGGCAATAGAAATTGTCGTATAAATTGCATCCATTAAATCGCGATCGTAAAACATTTCCCGATACCATTTTAAGGTAAAACCAGTAAAACTCGATCCCGTTGTACTTGCATTAAATGATTGCAAAAAAATATATAATATTGGAAGATATAGCATGAATAAAACAAAGACAAAAAAGAACCATTTGCCAAATGTTCCGAATTTGCGGCGGAGACGAGCACTATCAAAATTTACAAACATCATAATAATGTCTCCCCTTCTTCGTCTACACGGCTAATAATATATAATGAACCGATTACAAATATGATAATAATTAAGGATATTAAGCTACCTAACGAATAGTTCAAACTATTCTTAAAGAGGTTCTCAATAATATTACCAATCAACTGAACTTTTCCTCCGCTCATGATTTGTGATACGGTAAAGCCCATTGCACTCGGTAAAAATACCATAATAATTCCACTTGTAACTCCTTTTAAAGATAAAGGTAAAGTTACTTTCATGAATGTTTTAATATGATTAGCACCTAAATCTTGACTAGCTTCTAGAAGTGATTTATCAATTTTCTCAAGAACCGTATAAATCGGAAAGATCATAAATGGTAAATACATTAATATCATTCCGAAAACAACAGCAAAACTAGTCCCATAAAAATCAAAACTAATGCCAAAGGTATTTTTCATAAATCCTTCAGGCAAACTAATATTAGCTAATGATTTTAAACGTAACAACATATTACTCCACATTGGTAAAATAATAATCAATAATACAGCATATTTATTTTTTATTTTACTCGTATGGATTATATAAGCTATTGGATAGCCAATTAAAAGGCAAATGACGGTTGCAATAATTGATAGTTCCATTGCTTTTAAAAAAGCTTTAGTATATGTTGGATTCGTAAGTTTTCCGAAATTTTCAAGTGTAAATTGAGCATTATCAATATTTATCGCTGTCATTTTTAAAAACGAAAGCACAATCATAAAAATGATTGGAATGACAACCAAAATAAACATCCAGATTGCATAAGGTTTCGAAAGTTTGCTAAATCGTTTCATTTGGGTCCACCTTCATTAAATGAATCTCATAAGGATCGACTGATAAACCAATCTTATCGCCAACCTTAACGTTTTCATATTGGTGAATAACAAATTCTTTCCCTTGAACAATCGCACATATTTCAAAATGAACACCTTTAAATAAGGTTGCATCAACTACTCCAATTAATTTTGCTTTATCTAATGGAACAACATCAAAGTCTTCTGGTCGAATTACAACATCGCAAATTTCACCTGGTTCAAAGTTTTCATCAACGCAATCGAAAACTGAACCCATGAATTCAACTTTTTTATTACCACGGTAAACTCCTCTAATGATATTACTTTCACCGATAAAACTAGCAACAAATCGATTTTTTGGCTCATTATATATATCTTCAGGAGTTCCGATTTGTTGGATGACACCTTTGTCCATTACAACAACAGTATCAGACATTGTTAATGCTTCTTCTTGATCATGGGTGACAAAAACAAAGGTAATTCCTAATTGTCTTTGCATTTCTTTTAATTCAAATTGCATGTTTTGACGCAACTTTAAATCAAGTGCAGCAAGAGGTTCATCCAAAAGCAATATTTTCGGACGATTGACAATTGCTCTCGCAATGGCAACACGTTGTTGTTGCCCACCACTTAAACTATTTATTTTTCGATATTCAAAACCTTCAAGTTTAACAAGCTTTAAAGCATTACGAACAGCTTCATCAATATGATGTTTACTCAACATCAGTGATTTAGCTCGTTTTTCTTCATCTGCTTGCATTAAATATTGTTTCTTAAGTTCGTTTTGTAATTCATAATATCTTTCATTATTGGCAATTCTTTTTAAGGCATTGACTTCATCTTTGTACTTATTAATGATTTTTTGCTTATCTTTTTTGTTATTTAAGATTTCTTGATTAATTTTTTCTTGTAATTCTTCAAGTTTTTCCGCCGCTTCTTCTACTTCTGGACTATCTAAATCAATCTTTTCAAGTTCAGCTTCAATAGCAGCAATTTTAGCTTCATATCGCTTTTGTATTTCATTTAATTTTTGCTCAATTAATTTTTCTTTTTCCTCATATATTTTTTCATTAATTTCTTTTTTTATTTCTTTTAAGCGATTGCGAATCTCAATTTTTTCTTCTTTCGTCGTCTTTTTCGCATTCAATTTCAATAGCAAAGATCGTCTTTCATCTTGATATCCACGACGAACGTTACTCTTAACGTCAACAAATTGACGATTGAAATTTCTGAGTCCGAACGCAACATTATCATAAACATTTAAATGGGGAAATAAGGCATATCTTTGAAATACAGTATTAATTGGTCGCTCAAAAGGAGCAAGATTATTCACTACTTCACCATCAAGAATAATTTCGCCACTATCAGGCGTTTCAAAACCACCAATCATCCGTAAAGTTGTCGTTTTACCGCAACCACTAGGACCAACTAAAGTAATAAATTCATTTTCATTAATGTACAGATTTAAATCCTTGACAACAACTTCTCCATCAAAAGATTTGCTGATGTTTTTTAATTCAATTAACTTTTTTCCCATTTACTTTTTCCTTTCAATAGTAATAAAAAAGTTGATGTAAAACCACCAACTCTAGTCTCAATATCTTAAATTGCTTAACAAAAATGGCGGAGTAGGAGGGATTTGAACCCTCGCATCAGTTTCCCGATCTATGCCCTTAGCAGGGGCACCTCTTCAGCCACTTGAGTACTACTCCAAATGTCCATATTATGTTACACCATGATTAGCCTTTTGTCAAGCATTTTCTTTTGACTTAAATGTTAATTTAATCCTTTGTCCATTGCCAATTGAAGTTCATTTTGAATGTCATTAACAGTAATATCAACAGTATCAACTTGACCTTGATAAATACGCACAAGGACAGGGAGATTTGATTTTTTTACTTTAAAATCGCTAAAATTTCTAACGTTTGTGAAACGATCTTCAGACCCGAGACAATTTTTATTTTCAATATAATTAACATCTAAGCCATAAATTTTTAAGATATTCTCTTTTTTAGAGTAACGTTTTACAAAATTAAAATAATTAAAAACCGCAGGTTCCAATTCACGAGCTTTACTATCTATTTTATTATTAAAATTACTGTCATAAATATACACATAATATTCACTTTGATTTCGCGTGAACATTTCTTGGCCTACTAAATTCATATTTGACTTACTTAAATCTTCATAACTTTCAATCGGTTGATAATTTACAAAAATTGTTACTAAAATAATGATAAAAGTAATAGATAAAAATGCAATTATTGACCAAAATGTATATAACTTCGACTTATTTTCATTTACCTTAATACTCATATAAGACGTTTTTAAATAATTAAAAACTTGCTCCTTTCTTTAGGATTAAAAATCAACTATAATTATACTAAAAAAAAGTCCCATAATCAAGACTTTTTTTAATCATTTCACTTTTCTTCATTGAGCATGTAAGATGAAGCTACTTTTAATAATTCATCTAACTTAATCTCTGAAGAAGCAAGTGTGTATTCAATTCCTTCATAAACAAATTTCAAATAATGTTCAGTAAGAACACCAGTGGTTCCAAAGACCATAATGATGTTTCCTTCTTCTTCAACTGAAGAAACTTTTTCACTATCGTCGACTAGTTCTTGAATAATTGTAAATCCATATCCTCCTGAGAACTTCATAACTGCCCGTGTACTTGAAACTGATTGGCTATTTAAAGTTGTATTTTTAGGTAAATAAGTAGGAAGCTTTAATGAACGATTTTCAAATACTAATCCATCTTCACCATATTCTAAACGAGCATACGATAATGAATCTTCAACATCAAACTCAGTCGCACTAAGATTATAATCTAACTCAATACTATTGAAGACACAACGGATATATAATTCTCCATCCGCATCATAAACCTTAACCTCTGTTGGTAAAGCTGTCGACTTATTAAAAATGATTTTTTGCTTAACGACATTTGCATCAGTATGCATTTTCGTATCTGTTTCAATTTCAACAGTCGTATCTGTCTCTGTTCTTACGATATTATCTTCATTTGCAATATCTTTTGCTAATGATTGCAATAAATATGGATAACTTGCATTGGCAGGCCAACTACTTTGGATTTTAAAATTCTTATTAACTGAAGGAACTAATACATAAACTCCATCTTGATTTTTAAGGATAATTTGTTGATCATTATTTTCAACTGATTTAATTGTAACTTTTAGGAAATCTGGTTGTTTATAGTAGACAACAAAATCATTTTGCTTGCGATCATTATCATAGAATGTCTCCATCATACCTTCAACTTTATACGACTTTGATTCTGATAAATTCTCCATAAACTCCACTTCAACAGAGTCTGCCTTATTACAACCAACCATCAATATCATTAAAATTAAGAGAATCAATATTTTCTTCATTTATACACCTCTACATTTAATGATATGAAATACTGTGCATAAATATGTATAAATAAAAGGAATTTACAAAGAATATAACAAAACAAGGAGGTATTAACATGCATGTTTTACAAAAAATTGCTTTAGTTGTTGTTATTATCGGTGCATTAAACTGGGGCTTAATTGGTTTATTTGGCTTCGATTTAGTAGCATTTATTTTCGATAATATCAGCGAAGTGATTTCAAGAATTATTTACGTACTTGTTGGTGTCGCAGGAGTAATCAGCATTTCTTGTTTATTTAATCGTACGATCTAAAATTCTTACATGAAAACTTAAGGGCGCTTTAAGCGTCCTATTTTCATATATTAGCAAAACATGGTTCAATCATCACAACAAATGCGACCGTCATCGTTTTATTATGGCTAATGGAAATCATAAATTCATTTTCAGATTCATAAACAAGATAAGGACTTCCATCTTCACGGTTTAAAATTGAAGCTTCTGAATAATTGAATTTTAATCCTGCTTTTCTCAGAGCTTCTTTGGAAGCAAAACGACCAGCAATATATTCTAATTTACGGGATATTGCGGTAAATGCTTGTAATTGTTTTATTTCTTCATCCGATAAGATTTTTTTTAATTTTTGCTCATTGTCTATAAAATCAGCAAATCTTTCATTTTCAATAATATCCACACCAATATTTTTAATCATAACCCACCTATTTATTATCTAATGTTTTTGCTATTTCATGTAAATCCCGAAAGCAATGATTGATTCCGGATTTACTTAAATGACGACCAATAACTTCTTCACTAATTTCACTTAATTCCGATAATGATAAATCAGGATATGTTGAACGTAAAATAATTGCTTCAACAAGTCTATTAGACAAAGAATTAATTCCTTTAATTTCAATGATTTTTTTAATATCCGCAAGTTGTTTGGCGGCGGATGCTTGCGTTCTTTCACTATTGGCAATATCACAATTAAGGACACGATTAACGACATTATTTAAATCTTTTTTAATCCGTTCATTTTCAAATGTAAACATCATGTTGGTGGCACCGATAATTTTCAAGAAGTCTCCAATTTGTTCTGATTTTTTAAGATACACGACATATCCTTTTGGTCGTTTCACACATTTAGGTTCAAGGTGATATTTATTCAGAAGTTTAATAATAAATTCACTTTCTTCTTGTAAATTACAAACTATTTCTAAATGATAATTCGTTTTTTTGGGATCATTAACAGAACCTTTGGCTAGGAAAAATCCTCTTAACAAACTATCAGCATCATCATAATATTTATTCGAAACATCAATGAAATTTAAATGTTCATCGATTAAATCTAAGTCAGTTAAAATATCTTTTACATCCTTAATAATGATATAATATAAATTTTTGAAATCAAGATTATCACGTTTTTTTTGTAAAATTTCGCCATTAATTCCATAAATTTTCTTAAACAAGAATATAATTCTTCGCGCTAAAAAAAGTGTACTTGTAATAAATTCAAGTTGAAAAGCATTATTGGAAATAATGAAATTAGCTTTCAATTTAACTATTCCATATAATTCGGCTTTTAAAGCATCGATATTATTATCGATTGCGGAAATTTCTTTTTTAACATCCAATGCAAATGACATATCAACGACAACACTTTGCGGCATGTAAAGCAGCTGTAGCACCATCGCCAAGAGCTGTGACTATTTGACGAACTGGTTTTCTCACAATATCACCTACCGCATATAATCCTTGAATTTTAGTTTGACAATCATTATCAACTTCAATAAAACCATCTTGGTCTGTAATTCCTAATTCTCTTACAAACTCTGAAGAAGGTAAAAAGCCGATATATTCAAATAAACCGGAAACTTGAAGTTTTCGGTTACTTTTCAATGTAATTTCTTCTAAGCCTTCTTTTCCCGCCAATGCCACAACTTCATCATTTAAAACAAGTTCAACATTATCTAATTTTTTGATACGATCAACAAGAATGGCATCACTACGGAATTCATTACGACGATGAATTAAATATACTTTTTTCACAATCCCTGCTAAATAAATACTTTCTTCAACAGCTGAATTACCACCACCGACAACAGCAACTTCTTTATTACGATATAAATTACCATCGCAAATAGCGCACCAAGAAACACCTTTACCGGTAAATTTATCTTCACCTGGAACATTTAATTTTCGATGTTTTAATCCGGTTGCAATAATCACCGTTTTCGCTTCTATTTTCGAATCATCTTGCAAGGTTATAATAAAATGACGATCCTTTTCTATTTTCGTTGCATAATTACTGATATATTCAACCCCGAGGTTAATTGCCTGCATATACATTTTCATTGCTAAATCGGCTCCAGCAATTGATTCAAAACCAGGATAGTTTTCAACAACCGCCGTATTTGCAAGTTGTCCGCCCGGCATATTTCCTTCAATAATCGCAACATTAAGATTGCTTCGTCTTAAATAAATACTTGCGGTTAATCCTCCCGGGCCTCCACCAATGATAACACTATCAAACATTATTTTCCTCCTTAACAATTTTTATTAATTCCCAAAAATCATCAATAAGATAATCAGCACCAGCTTTAACTAAATCATCTTTTGTCGTTAACGCCCAGGTAACGCCTACAGCTTTAATGTTAGCATTTTTTGCGGTTTTAATATCAAAAACGGAATCGCCAACTAGTAAACACTTTTCCTGATATTTTGATTGTAATAAATAGATACCTTCAGGATCTGGTTTCGGATTTCGCACTTTATCATAACCGATTATATCATCAAAATAATGAAAAATTCCCACGGTTTGAAACTCAAAAATTATCGCATCAGTCTTTTTATTTGATAAAACGACTAAATGATGGCCTTCTTTTCTTAATGTCTTCAAGATTTCATGAGTATGAGGATAAACAGTAAGATATTTTTTCGCATTTTTATTACTAAAATCTTGATATGTAACAATTAATTCTTTGATTTGATTTTCATCTTGAACAACTCGATAAAAGGTATCCGGTAAGGGAGGACCAAAAAAGCTTTTTATAAGAGCTTCATCATATTGAAATGATGGTAATAGTTTATTAAATGTATGAATATAAGATGCACGTACTAAGGGATATGTATTTAAAAGAGTGCCATCAACATCAAAAGCAATAATCATGCTATTCCTCATTAAAATTCATAAAACTTACTGGATATACTTGATATTTACGACGAAGAATGAAACCAACAAGTCCGATTGTAAATAAAACAACCGAAGTTGCTTGTGCAACACGAATACCGCCAGCAACTAATGGATCTGTTCTTAAAAACTCAATGAAAAATCTTCCTGTTGAATACCAAATTAAATAGAAGAAAAGTGCATCTCCAACCCAATATTTCTTGACAAACTTTCTAAATATAATTATGAGAATAATTCCTAAGAAATTCCATAAAGATTCATATAAAAAGGTTGGATGATAATATCCTACTTCCGGAGCAACATCGGAAATTCTCGTAATATACATTTGATTGATAATGAAATCAGGAAGATGTAAATTCTCTAACCATGCTCTTTGAGCATCTAATGTTGCCCCTGGAACTAATGATCCATGTGCTTCTTGATTAAAGAAATTACCCCAACGTCCTAACGTTTGCCCTACTAAAAATCCTGGAGCAACTAATTCTGCCACCTTAAAAACACTAACCTTTTTCTTTTTACAATAAAATATTACAAAAATAGCTGCAGCAATAAAAGCCCCATGAATTGCAAGACCACTTAATTCCCAATCAATTATTTTTCCATTACTATCTCGGACAATTCCGATAATTGACAGTAAATCATTTTTAAATGCATCCCATTCAAAAATGACATACCATAAACGTGCTCCAATAACACCTAATACCAAGCCCCAAACAAAACCATCAATCAAGAAATCTTGATCAACTTTTAAGCGTTTGGCGACTTTTAATCCCCATAGAAGCGCGATAATAGCACCAGTTACAATAAAGATTCCATACCATTGCACTTCAAAATTCCCAAAAGAAATTGCTGATGGATCTAAAGGTTTAATTGAATTATGATCATATAAAAACATTATTGTTTATCTCCTTTTACTATTCTATCTAATTTATCAACAAACTCTTTCGCAACATTTCTGCCAAAGCTTTTTAATCGCCAATTCATTGCAGCCACTTCAATTAATGTTGCAATATTGCGTCCTGGTTGGACTGGAATGGTTACGCGTGGAAGTTCCGTATCAAAGATTTTTTCGGTTTCTTCTTCAACTCCTAAACGACTGTATGAATTTGATTTATCCCAATCAACTAAGCGAACAATCAACATTACTCGTTTTTTCTTACGGTATGCTCTAACTCCAAATAAATCAACAACATCAATTATTCCTAAACCTCTTACTTCCATTAAGCGTTCGGTTAACTTTGGAGCACTAGCAATAACTGTTCCCACTTCTTTTTGACTTACGATGACACGGTCATCACTAACCAATGTATGTCCACGATATAATAATTCTAAGGCTGATTCACTTTTACCTACAAAACTTTTACCCATAATTAAAACGCCAACACCCTTAATATCCATCATAACCCCATGAATTGATTTCTTGACAGCTAATTCTTCCGCAAGATAACTTGAGAGATTACTCATAAATGGAGTTGTTGTTTGTTGCGTTTTTAAAATTGGAATTTTAAATTTAATTGATGCTTCAATAAACTCATCAGGAACCGTTACAACATGTTTTGTAAAGATGAATGCAGGGGGATTTCCCGCAAACAAATTCATGATCCGATCTTTACGGGCATCCATGTTGAGCATTAAAAAAATATTATATTCTTTACTTCCAATGATTTGGATACGATCACGTTCATAAAAAGAAAAATAATCAGCAAATATTTCTACTCCTGGACGTGAAAGAACTGATCTAGTTATCGGTCGATCCAAATATTCTTCCCCATGAATTACTTCTAACCCCAACTCATTTACAACATCCAAAACCGTAATTTCTTCAATCATTCTCTACCTCTTCGATTAAAAAACTTTTGAATTCTTTGACGGGCAAAGAAACTCTTTATCATACTACGTACCACTACTAAAATGATAAACATCAATAACAATCTTTCAATTGATGTCACAACAATGAAATCAGTGAGCATCACAACTAAAGGAATCGCAATTAGTGTTGAAAGAGCTAAAATTAAACCAAATGTTCGGATAACCAATTTGCGAAACATAAAACTGATTAAATATTTAATTAATAGTTCAATCGCTGTAAATGCTAGTATAAACCATACAAGATCAAAAATATGATCATAATGATACCAAACCATGTATCCACTAATACTTAATATCAAAACAAGATTTAAAAAGACGGTAACAAGGCAATCAATTAAAATGCTTGTGAAATTACGTGGTGGTGTATTGACTCTTACAATGCGAACTTGAGAACGATCAATTCCAAATTGTTCTTCTACTTGTCTTAACATCTTTTCTAATTCGTTTTCTTGTTCAGTTCGTCTTTTTTTCTCTTCCAATTTTTTTAAGTCTTTTTTATTTTTATCATTTTCTGCCATAATGTCACCTCAATACTTCCTATCGTAAAGCCTAATAAATTTAAAAAAATATCAACAATATCAAACATTCCTCGATGAAATGTAACTTGTAAGAATTCCATTAGAATAATAAATAATAAACCAATATATATCTTTTTCGTATATAATCCAAACGGAATAAAAATCAAAATATTGCCAATAACATTTAAAAAAACAATTTTATTTTTAAAAAGATATGGTAACCAATCTAATAAATAAAAATCAAAATTAAATCCCACTTCACTCTTCCGATAAAACAGGACAATTAATAAACTTATAAAATAAGTAATAAATTGCAATCGTACATTATCAATTATTAAACTGTACCCATATAACAAATAAAGAATGATTAAAAGGATAAATACATAATCATAAAAAAGGTCAAATTTATATATGACTTCTTTTAATAATAAATAATAAAAGATTGCACTAATAAGATAAAGCAATAAGATTATTTTTTTCATATCATATTTATTATTATACCACAATCAAAAATTTTTTTCATGCTTTTTAAATTTTTTATTGATTTAATTAATTTCTTAATAAAAAAGTCACAAAATGTGACTATGTTCGTCTTCGTCTTAAAATAGCAGCATGGAAAGCAAAAAACATGATTGTAAGAATAAGTAAAGTGATAAGAGATTGCATTAAACCATTGGGAGCATAAGCAAGCAATAACATTAATGGAAATCCAAAGATTATTGCTGGAAAGCTTTGCATTACTAAATTATTAGCCATTGGTGATTCAAAATTCTTATCAACTTCGCGAAGTAAGATCATACCAGTTGAAGCAGTACCAGTCAACATTCCAAACATTGCAAAGAAACCTTGATATGGATAATTTGGATAGACAACTTTACAAATATATTTTAAGTAAATAAATGTACTTACTGTCCCAACAATCGTCAGAAGAATTAAAGGAATCAATAATTTCGTAAGCATTTTAATTTCTATTGCTCCTAGGGATGCAACAATCATCACATCAAAGAAAAAGCCACCGAAACGATTTAACAAGAAATTATTTGGGTATTGACGATGCATTAAGTCATGTTTACGTAATTGTTTAAAGATAATCCCAATTACTACAGCCACAATCGAACCGAAAACAAAATTAAATCCCCACAATAATGGATTTACAGTTTTCATCCCAAAGTTGCCTAAATAAGTTTTTGATAAAGAAGTTAATCCTAATATCAGTAGATATGTTAAAAAGTATGAAACTAAAATTAAAGCAATTTGAATAGTAATTTTATCAATTGATTCTGATAAAGGAATTTCATCTTCACTGGCAACCTCATAATTATCGATAAATTTTTCATTATCAGTATCGATTTTAATGATTCCTTTTTTTCTTAAGATATTAAGATATATGACTCCGCCAAAACAAGCAACAAAAAATCCAATTCCGGCAATTGCTAAACCAAAGTCAGCACCACCACTAAACCCAAATTCATTTTCATAAATATTCCCAAAGTTTAAAGCTTGACCAGGACCTTGACCAAAACCTAAAGGTAAAAGTAATCCAGAAGCAGCCAGAAGATCTTTATCAATGGTTACAGAAAGGATGATTGTCACAATAATCCCTAAAATCCCTTGGATTAAATATGTATTAACAGTAACAACTCCTGTATCAAGAATAACCGCATTGTTACCTTTAAAATCTGGTTTGACTTTTAAAGCAAGGGCAATAAAACCTAAAGCAAGGAAATGATATGTAATCGCCTCTAATAAGTCTTTATTTAGTATTTTATTGATATCAGTTTGAAAACGTAATAAGAGAATTAAAATCCCAGCAATGACCGAAGTAGGAATTAATGATTTGCGAATAAAAGATATTTTTCTTCTAATGATATTAGCAATTAAGATTATTGACATGATAATTCCAACTTGGATTAATGGTAGCCAAAACTTAGAGTCTGAAAAATTCATTATTTACTCCTTTGATACGATAAAACATTTGCATATATTTTAACACATTCAATGTTGATTTACCTTTTATTTGATATGTTTTTATACCTACATAAAAGTGAAGTTTATGTTTTCCTACGACCGTCATTGACATCACTTCAGGTATTTTAAAGTAGATTGTGAATTCTTTTGAACAAAAGATGAAATGCTTTTTGCTGATCGAAATTGTTCCAAGTCCTAAAAGAATAGTTTTGTTGTGATTTATTTCATATAGACATACTTCTTGATCAGTAAAGATAAATTCATCATCATCATTAAATTGATAATTATTAATATATTCTACTTGATATTGATACCAATCATTAACGGTATGAAAATCAATTGAACCTTGAAAAGTAAGATTAGGTGTATATTGTACACTGAGTTGACATTTCTTACATTGTATCATTGAACCTTTTGTATAAAGTGAACCAACTTGATGACAGCTAGGACAAAGATATAAGACTCTTTCAAGTTTCTCAGCTCGTTTTGAACTATGAAAAGGAACGATGCTTGGAGCATCAGAAACATCAATGGCTTTAATAAGCATGTTATAAAATTCTTCATTTGTCAACTCATGATATTCATTAGGATTGATGATGCATTTTACTTCACCGCACATTTTACCTTTGCTAATATGACTTGCCCATCGAGGAGATGTTCCATATCCCCCATGAATATTATAACAAATAACAGGAATATTCAAATGCTGAATTAACTTAACAATTGCAGGATCAATATAACATAACTTTCCACTATATGTTCTATTTCCCTCAGGAAAGATTGCAATATTTCCCCCCTCTTTTACAACTCTAAGACAATCCTTAACCGCACCAATATCATTTAGTGATTTATTCTTCGGAATTGGGGCAACAAGATATTTAATTAATCTTGATCGAAAACCTTTATTAAATAAATCACGTGAAGCCATAAAATAGATTGGTTTATTAAAAGAAAGAGCAAGGATAAATGGGTCTAAAGTCGTTTGATGATTACTAATAATTATATGGGGATTTTTATTGAGCTTATACTTCTTAACTTTTAAATGGTATAAGAAATGAAGGACAATCCGAAAAATAGGCCTTAAGATTGCAAAGGTTATGGTATGTCTATCTTTAACCCACATCTACTTTAACACCCTTTTAAGAAATTTCCCAGTGTATGATTCTTCACAATCAAGAATACCATCAATATCCCCAGCGTAGACGATATTTCCACCTCGATCACCGCCTTCTGGTCCTAAATCAATAATATAATCGGCTTGTTTAATGACATCAAGATTATGTTCAATAACGACAACCGTTGCTCCTTGATCAACAATATAATTAAGAACTTCTAATAAACGTTTAACATCATCACTATGTAAACCTGTCGTTGGTTCATCAAGGATATATAAGGTTTGATCAGTAATTTTTTTATAAAGTTCACTTGCAAGTTTTACTCTTTGAGCTTCACCACCTGAAAGGGTTGTTGAACTTTGCCCAAGTTTTATATAACCTAAACCAACATTATTTAAAGTATCAAGGTAGGTTTTAATTTGTGGGATGTTACTAAAGAATTCACATCCTTCTTCAACTGTCATTTCCAAGACATCAAAAATTGATTTACCTTTATATTTTACTTCTAGTGTTTCTTTATTATATCTTTTACCTTCACATTCCTCACACGGAATATAAACATCAGGTAAGAAATGCATCTCAATACGAATGACACCATCACCATTACATTTTTCACATCTCCCACCTTTTACATTAAATGAGAAACGACCTTTATCATAACCACGTTTTTTTGCTTCTAATGTTTCCGCAAACAAATCCCGAATATTATTAAAGACGCCAGTGTATGTTGCAGGATTACTACGAGGAGTTCTACCGATTGGAGATTGATCAATTTCAATAATGTGATTAATGTTTTCATATCCTAAAATAGCTTCACATTTTCCAGGAGTGATTCGGGAATGATATAATTTAACTTGCAAGTTTTTGGTTAATACTTCATTAACTAAACTTGATTTACCTGATCCACTAACTCCTGTCACTAGTACTAGTTTCCCTAATGGTATTTTCACATTCACATTTTTTAAATTGTTTTCCGTAGCATTAACAATTTCGATAAACTTACCATTTCCAAGACGACGTTTGCTTGGAAGGGGAATTGCTAATTTCCCTGATAAGTATTGACCGGTAATACTTTGAGGATTATTCATGACTTCTTCTGGCGTTCCACAAGCAACTACATAACCGCCTCGACTCCCAGCACCAGGACCGATATCAACGATATAATCAGCTTGACGCATTATTTCTTCATCATGTTCAACAACTATCAACGTATTTCCTAAATCACGCATTGTTTTTAAAGCATTGATTAACTTTTGGTTATCTCGTTGATGTAATCCGATTGAAGGTTCATCCAAAACATATAAAACCCCAGTTAATTGTGATCCAATTTGGGTTGCAAGACGAATTCGTTGAGATTCTCCACCAGAAAGGGTTGCCGCAGCACGATTTAATGTTAAATAGTCTAAGCCCACTTCAATCAAGAAATTCAAGCGCATTTTAATTTCTTTTAAGATTAATTTAGCAATTTGTCTTTCATTATCAGTTAAATTTAAATTATCAATGAAATTCACCAATTCAACAATTGTTAATCTTGATACATCATCAATATTTTTCCCACAAATCCTAACACTTAATGCCGCTTCTGAGAGTTTCTTTCCATGACATTTTGGACATTCGTAATCAGCTAAATATGAATTATAATATTCGCGAGAAAAGCTTGATGTTGTTTGTTTATATCGACGTTCAATTAATGTGGCAATACCTTCAATATATTCGGTCTTCTTAAATATATTATTCCCACGAGTTGTAATTTGATAAGAAATTAAATCTTTTGAACCATACATGATGACATCCTTTTGTTCATCTGTTAAGTCAACGTATGGTACATCCAAATCAATATGATAATAATCCGCAAGAATTTTAAATCGTTGCCATTCAATATTTTCCGTATCAACAATATTTTTTAAATACCTAATAGCACCTTCACGAATTGATTTCTCAGGCGAAGTAACTAAAAGATTATAATCAATTTTTTGTAATACCCCAAGCCCTTTACATTCATCACATGCACCAAAAGGTGAATTAAATGAAAATAATCGTGGCTCTAATTTTGGTATCGAAAAATTACAATGAGGACAAGCATAATGTTCACTGAACAATAATTCTTTCCCTTCAACATCGATTAATACTTTTCCTTCGCTTAATTTTAAAGCTGTTTCAATTGAGGAAGCTAAGCGGGTCCTAACATCTTCACGAAGTTTTAGACGATCAATGACTACTTCAATTGTATGGCGGATATTTTTATCTAAATTAATTTCTTCATCTAAATCATACATTGTTCCATCGATACGAACACGTGAAAAACCTTCTTTTTGCACTAATTCTAAAATTTTTTCATGACGACCCTTTTGCCCTACAACAACCGGACTCATAATGATAATTTTTGAATTTTCCGGAAATTCATAAATTTTATTAACCATTTGCGTAACCGTTTGGGCTTCAATTAAAACGTTATGATGTGGGCAATATGCCTTACCGATACGAGCATAAAGCAATCTGAGATAATCATAAATTTCGGTTATCGTCCCGACCGTTGAACGTGGGTTTTTATTGGTTGATTTTTGATCAATCGATATAGCTGGTGATAACCCATCAATCGAATCAACATCAGGCTTATCAACATTTCCTAAAAATTGACGGGCATATGCTGATAAACTTTCAACATACCTTCTTTGCCCTTCCGCATATATCGTATCAAATGCAAGTGATGTTTTCCCACTTCCTGATAATCCGGTCATGACGACTAATTTATCTTTCGGTATTTTTAAATCAATATTTTTTAAATTGTTAGATCTTGCCCCTTTTATGTCAATATATTTTTGCATTCTTACACATCTCCAAAAATTCTTTTTCGTCTATTATTTTAATCCCAAGAGAAATGGCTTTGGTTTTTTTACTTCCAGCATCACTTCCTGCAACAACTAAATTTGTGTTTTTGCTGACACTACTAGCAACATTTCCCCCTAAATTTTCAATCATTTGTGATGCTTCTTGTCTTGTAAGAGTTTCAAGTTTTCCAGTTAAAACGATTGTTTGACCACTAAAAATTAAATTATCACCTATTTTTTCTTCATATTGAGGGTTGATTCCGAGTTCAATAAGTTTTAAAACTAAATCTTTATTATTTTGAAAATATAAAGTTACACTTTTCGCAATCGCTTCTCCAATTTCTTTGATTTCAATTAAATCATTGAAACTAGCATTCATTAAATTTGGTAATGATTTAAATCGTTTCGCAAGAATTTTCGCAATCTTTCCGCCAACAAAACGAATTCCTAAAGCAGAAATAACTTTATCTAGAGGGGAAGATTTACTTGCTTCAATATTTTCAAGAAGAGTTTGGACACTCTTAAGGCCTAAACCTGGAGT
>DATCKF010000093.1:0-1698 GCA_036562395.1 Bacilli bacterium | reverse complement strand
GTTAAGTTTTCTTCAAAAGCTAAACGACTATATTCATCTTGACTAAAATTGATATTCTTAAAATCTTGATAATTAGTCTTAACAATCCCAACAACTTTATATGTATTACCATCTAAAGTTAAAGTATCAGTATTCGTTATTCCATAATAATTTAATGATTCAAGTAAATAATCAGTGATGGCAATCTCCGTTTCGTCAATCGGTTCAAAGCCTTCAAGTTCAAATTTTGAATCATAAATCAAAATATTATTAATTTCAGGACGATAAAAGTAATCCTCAGGAAGATTGTGAATATTAATATTGAAATTAGCATCAGTATGTTCAATCAAACGACTACCAGGATATTTGCTTTGAAACTCTTCCATTTGCTCAGAAGTATAATACAAATCAAATCCTCTTAACGATTGACTTAAAGTGACATATTCACTTTTATATTCATCTTGATGCATTTTAAAAGCGGTGGAAACATCATAAAAAACATAACCTGATAGGATTCCCCCAATAATCGGTACTAAAAGTAATAGTAAAGCAATGGCTAAAGAACGTGCCAAATTATTACGAATGAAGCCTTTAGTAAACTTAACTTGTTGCTTAAACTTCGTCTTTGGTTCCACGAACTTCGGCGTTTGTTCTTGAACTTCAGTAATCGGATTAGTATCAGAGACAATATTACCATCTTCGATTTCAATAATACGATCACCATATTCTACTGCTGCTTCGGCACCATGAGTAATAACTACAACTAATCGATCTTTACTGATTTCTTTAAGCAAATCTAAAATTATTCTTTCATTTTTTGAATCAAGGTTTCCAGTAGGTTCATCAGCTAAAATTAAGGACGAATCCTTAATTAAAGCACGAGCAATAGCTACACGTTGCATTTGTCCCGAGGAAATTTCCGTTACTTTTGAATATTTGATATCTTCAATATCAACTTTCTTAATAACTTCATCAACTTTAGAAAAATCGGTTTTACCGAGCAATTCAAATGGTAATTTAATATTATCATATACATTTAAATCTTCGATTAAATTATAATCTTGGAAAACTAGTCCAACATATGAATTACGATAACCAAACATTTGTTTTTCTTCGGTATTGTATAAAGATCTTTCACCAATGATTACATCTCCGGTTGTGGGTTTATCAACACCAGATAAAATATTCATTAGGGTTGTCTTACCACTACCACTTACACCGACAATAAAAACTAAGCCCCGATCGGGCAATGTTAGGTGAATATTTTCTAAAGCGCTTACGGATTCGTATTTAGTTTTATAGACCTTGCTAAGATGCGTGATTTTCATTCTTTGATTCCTTTCGCCCTTAAATAATTATTCCTTTAGTATTATACCATTTTAAAGGGTATAAATCAATTATTTATTTCAAACGCTTTAGCATTGGTTAAGATTGTTAGCAAAAAGCGTTGATTCATTATCAACGCTTTCTTTCAACATTATTAAATAATATTAATTATATGAATAATAGTATAATTCAACATATCTAGCAAACTAATCTTTAGCAATATTTTCTAAATCGCCCGTTAAGTACGTACAATATTTAGCATATCTAGCAAACAAGATGAGGAAAATAATATAGCATGGGAAGGTTAAGTACGTACAATATTTAGCATATCTAGCAAACTCTTTATTAATTGCTTTAAAAGCAATAAATGGTTAAGTACGTACAATATTTAGC
>DATCKF010000091.1:0-2625 GCA_036562395.1 Bacilli bacterium | reverse complement strand
AATTGCGTGTTTTACATAAGGTGCTGTTACGGAATTTTCTTTACCTAATGGTATAACATGACGATTTAAAAAGTTTAAGACAATATCGACATCTTCTTTAATATAGACACGTAAGACTTTTTCTGCTTCACCACGATTCATGGCAAGAACTCGATGATGCTTGATTTCGGAAATTGGTTCTTCATAATGATAATACATTTCATAAACTTTTTTCTCATCAACAGCATCTTCTTTTACTTCTGAAACAATTAGACCCTTACGTTCATAGAAACTACGTATCCATTTTCGGTAACGAGCATCATCAGATACCATTTCCGCAATTATATCCATTGCTCCTTGTAAAGCTTCTTTTTCATCTTTCACAACTAAATCTTCTTTTTGCATTTCTTCAGTTACTTCAGTTGTGATATATTTTCTTGCTTCTTCTTCAACATTTCCTTTCATTGGAAATGATAATAAATATTCAGCTAAAGGTTCTAAGCCACGTTTCTTTGCAATGGTTGCACGTGTCTTTTTCTTTTCTTTAAATGGACGATATATATCTTCAAGTTCAGATAATTTCGTAGCATTGACAATTTCTTCTTTTAGTTTTGGGGTTAATTTACCTTTTTCTTCAATTAACCTCATAATGTCTTGTTTACGTTCTGCTAACTTTTGTCCATATTCCCATTCTTGGTAAATTGCTCGGATTTGTTCTTCGTCTAAACCACCAGTTGCCTCTTTACGATAACGGGCTATAAAAGGAACAGTACCGCCTTCACTGATAAGTTGTAAAACCGCTTTTATTTGTTTAGTTTTCACATTTAGCTCGGTTTCAATCTTTTTTAGTAATGTCTCATTAATATAGTTATTCTCTAACATAGTTCCTCCTAATTAACCTACGAATATTATATCATTTTCTCCTTTTTTAAGCAATACAATCTTATTTAAACTTTTAAATCACCATTTTCAATAAGATGATACTTTCTAAAAATGACATCGATAATATAAACTAAGATCATTGGAATAATTATTTGTAAACCAATGATGCTAAACCAAGTCATTGGGGTATTTTTCATTTCCGCAAACGTCTGAATTTGTCCAACTAATCCTGATGTTCCCATTCCCGCACCATATTTATTACATAAAACTTTGAAGACTACTGTTGCAAGGGGGCCGAGGATTGCGGAAACGATGATAGTTGGTAGCCAAATGATAGGCTTTTTAACAATATTCTTAAACTGAAGCATACTTGTACCAATTCCAATAGAAATGATCGTTCCTAAATTATTATCCTTTCTTGACATCACTGCAAAGCCAACCATTTGCACACTGCAGCCAACAACAGCAGCACCAGCAGCAAGTCCTGATAAATTAATGGCAATAGCAATGGCTGCTGAGGAAATTGGAGCAGTTAAGGCCATTCCCATAACTACTGAAATAATAATTCCCATCACAAATGGATGTAATTCGGTTGTTCGGGTTATAAAGTTTCCAATGGCAGTTGTTACATTTGAAACTGGTTTATTTATTAATAAAGTAGTGATCGAGGCAATAATTGAAATAAATAACGGAATGATAATAATATCAACGGGTGTTTTCTTCCTTAACACTAAATTTGTTAGTTCAACAGAAATAATGACAACAAAATAAATAACTAAAGGATCACCGATTTTAAACTCAATTGTACCCGATAAGTAACTAGCAAGTCCTCCAGCAACAGTGGCACCAATTAATTTTAATCCATCTAATTTTAAGCTTGCAGCTATTCCTAAACCAATCCCAACACCTGTTAACATCTTTAAGCCCGTTGCAAGATCATTCAATATCGGATTAACAAAATCGTCATGAAAAAAGCTCGCGATTGTTGATATGATAGTACCGATAATTAATGTTGAAAATAGGCCATAAGCCATTCCATTTAACGTTTTAATAAAATAATCTAATATCTTTTTTCCCATATTTCCCTCATCTTATCATTAAATATATTTGATATAATATTTCATACGCAGCACGCATGCGAATCATTTCGCGTGTACCATGATATCGCTTTTCAAAGTTGACGATTTTATCCTGATATTTAACTGAAAAACAAACTAAACCGACATCCCCTGATGGTCCTGCATAGCCACTAATACTTGCATATATATCAGCTTTGACGTTACTTTCTAATCCTTTTATCATTTCGGAAGTAACATTAGTACTTACTACACCATAGTTTTTGATTGTTACAGGATCGACATGTAAAATTTTCATTTTTGCTTCTTCACTGTAAGTAATAAAACTTTGGAAGAAAACTTGACTTGCACCAGGAATATCGGTAATTAATTTTGCTAATAATCCACCGGTACAACTTTCCGCAAAACTGACCGTCAATCCTTTTTCAATTAACTTTTTCACAACCGTTTCATTAATTTCTTCTTCAACATTACTATAAAGATAATCACCAACTGCATTATCAAATTGCTTCAAAAAGTCATTAAATTCGTTTTGATATTGTTTGGTTGTTTTAATGCGATAACGGATGCGCCCATAACTTACATATGGAGAAATTTCAATTTGAGGAAACTTTTTTCCTAATGGTTCTAATAAGTTTTCAAAATATGATTCGCTATTCCCAAATAGCATCTTATCAACATATAACAC
>DATCKF010000088.1:0-1530 GCA_036562395.1 Bacilli bacterium | reverse complement strand
TATTAGAATACATTCTTACATAAAGAGTACACTTTTGTAAACTATCCCATTCATTAGTATATTCAAGATAATATAAGTTTAAATTATTTCTTAGTTCTTCTAAAGGTGAAATAGCACCACCCAATTCAATATTAAGTAGCGTATAATCAATCGGAAATTGGGAACTTTCAAATTCTTGCGATTCGATTTCGATTGATACAGCCATAGATATTTTAAGTGTCGAACCTTGAGGAATTAAAAAACTTTTTTGAAAGACGACTTCCCCGTAAACATTACTCTCATTTATTTCAAAAGAATCAAAACCTTGTTTAATAATCTTTCTTGCATTTTGATAGTTTACTAAACCAACACCTACACGAGCATCATATGCTATATCTTGTGATGGTAATTTTTCTGCTGATACTGTCAATACTGTTAATATTTTATCTGGATGACCTCTTAAATATGGAAATTCTTCCATCAACAAAGCAACAATACCTGTTACCATTGGAGCTGCAAAACTTGTCCCAGAATGATAGTCATTTGGATCATTCGATATTACAAGATTAGCACCTGGCGCAACAATATTAGGTTTTCCTGTATCTGATTCATAACTTGAAAAATCTGCAACATCTTTATTAGCATCTATAGCTCCTACTGTAATAGCACTATAAGCGTTAGCAGGACTTACTACTCCACCTTCACCTTGATTACCAGCAGCTATAATAAATACTATCCCACACTTATAAGAATAATAATCGATTAACGCATCATATATTGTATAGTTTTTTGTTTGACTGCTCATTCGAAAACTAACATTGATAATATCTACATTACGATCTACAAACCATTCAATTTCTTCTAGATAAGTGTCAGTTTCATCAAGTTCGGATCCTTTTGCAAATATATTTGATCCATTGGCAATTCCATCATTACCAACTGCAATCACACTCACTACTTGGGCATGATTTCTATATATTGGATTACTCTGATTACTACTTGCTTCATATACAAGATTTCTACCATAAAAATGTGCTGTATTTATATTTAATATACCTGGTTCATATATACCTACATTTATACCAGCACCAGTATATGGTGTAGAATTAATTCCTATATCTTGTTTGGCTTGATCAAAATAATAAAGCGAAAGATCTTTATTCCCACTGTTTACAACGTTCAAATCATAATCTTTTATCGTTTGACTTATATATAATTTTTTTATTGTCGATTCATTAGCTAGTTTATGCAAGCGATTATGATATTTCTTATATGTTTTAGCATTCTCAAAATTATATTGTGCATAATTTGAATACTGACTAATATAAAATTTTTCTAATAATTTATCACCTATTTCTTCAACAATCTTTATATTTCTAAGATGATAATAATTTTTTAAGGCAGATCGATGAGAAGATAAAATTTTCTCAGATTGAGATATTGTCTTATATTCGTAATCTGAAATATTCTTATCATAATGTTGATAATTAAATTCTAAGAATACCGAAATAGGATCATCATCATTAATGACTTTATGAAATTCTTTTTCAG
>DATCKF010000072.1:0-4476 GCA_036562395.1 Bacilli bacterium | reverse complement strand
CTTATCTACTGTTTCTTTTCCTTGATAGAATTTTATCGCTTCAACAACATAATCCGTAATCAATATTTCAGTATTTTTTTCAGGTAATCTTCCGTCAAGTGGGAAAGCGCTGCTTTTATATATTATAATATTTGAAATGACTGGTTTAAAGAAAGAATCGACAACTTTCTTTTGCGGATTAATATCTAGATATGTATCATAATATTCAATGATATTACTACCAGTATATTTGTTATATATATCTACAACTTGATCAGGTGTATAATATAAATCATAATCACCTTTTGGCTGGCTTAAGGCAATGAAATCGCTACCATATTTATCTTGAAAATCACGATAACTTACAGAAACATCATACCTTACATAACCAGATAAAATTCCTCCGATAACTGGTATTAATAATAATACTAAGAATATCGATAATGATCTTGATAAGTTATTACGAATAAATCCAAATGTGAATTTTAATTGTTGGGAAAGGCTTAATTTCGGTTCAATAAATGTCGGAGTTGGTTCATTTTCGATTTTTGATAGGGGCATTGAGTCGTTAACAACATGTCCATCTTCGATTTCGATGATACGATCTCCATATTCAATTGCCGCATCACCATCATGGGTAATAACAACGACAAGACGATCACGACTAATTTCTTTCAATAAATCAAAAATAATTTTTTCATTTTTGGTATCAAGATTTCCCGTTGGTTCATCTGCAAGAATCATTGATGATCCTTTCACAAGTGCTCTAGCAATTGCCACCCTTTGCATTTGTCCAGATGATATTTCATTAACATTTGAATATTTAATATCTTCAATGTCTATTTTCTTAATAACCTCATCAACAACCTCATAATCATTTCTTCCCATAAGGTCTAAGGTTAGTTTAATATTATCATAGACATTTAAGTCTTCAATTAAATTATAATCTTGAAAGATTAATCCGACATATGAATTACGATATCCATACATCTGCTTTTTTGCTTCCTTGGTTTTCGTAAATAAAGATTTATCTCCTATATAAACGTCACCATTTGTTGGTTCATCAACTCTAGATAACATATTCATAAGTGTTGTTTTACCACTACCACTAACACCTACAATAAATACTAAACCTTTATCAGGTAAGATAAGATTGATATTACCTAAAGCTTTTACATCTTCATACCGAGTCTTATATACCTTGCTTAGATTTTCAATTCTCATATTGTCTCCTTTCCCATATTAGCTACGAATAATATAAAAATAATACATATATTAAATATAAATTCTAATAACAATTATACCATTATTTGCTTATTATCGCAATGTAAATTTTCATTTGTTACACAAACAATATATGGAATATAAAATAAAAAAAGTAGTAAAACTACTTTATAAAAATAAAAGTAAGACCTAATGCCTTACTATAATGAGGGGGTTATTAAAAAAATTGGCAGGGCCAGATAGATTCGAACTATCGAAATGACGGAGTCAAAGTCCGTTGCCTTACCGCTTGGCTATGGCCCTAACTTGAAATGGTGGTTGGGGACAGATTCGAACTGTCGAACTCGGAGAGAGTGGATTTACAGTCCACCGCGTTTAGCCACTTCGCTACCCCACCATCTTCTATCACCGACCGCTCTATTATTTTACTACATTAATTTTAAAAAAGCAAGTATTTTTTTCATTTTCATCTAATATTATTTTAATCAATTACAAATTTTTTATTAATAAAATAAAAAAAATTAAGTGAAATCACTTAATTTTTTTCGGTAATATTTCTTTTAATACTCGCAAATTATATTCCATTAAATCAATATAATCCAAACCTTTTTCATAATCATCATCGGAGATAGTTGCTAAACTATATAATGTTCTCTTTTCAAGATTTGCTTCACGTTGATATGTATCAACAACTGATGATGCTGCAGCATTTTCCGTAACCACAATATATTTAATCTTATATTGGTTGATTAATGCTAAATTAGCAGCTAAGGTTTTAGGATCAATATCAGTAGTTTGATTATCAGGACGAGTACGGATGCGTTTAATATCATAACGATCTTCCCAATAAATATAGGCATCATGATCAACTAAAATATATTTCTCACCATATAAATCATCAGCTAATTCTTCACGAAATTTTTTATCAAGGTTTCGTAAATCATCAATCAATGATTGGACATTTTCAGTGAACTCTTCTTCCTTTTCTGGCATAACTTCAACTAATGTTTCATACATTTTTTCAGCCATCGCAACCATACGGATTGGATCGAGCCAAACATGAGGGTCAACAGTTACATCATGACTGTTATTATGGGAATGTGAATGTCCTCCTTCACCTTGTTCAAGAAGATCAACACATTTGCTTAATTCTACTAATCTATCACCTAAATTTTTAAATGATGTGTCTTTGGCATTTTGGATAAAAACTTCTAACCCTGCCCCGACATAAAATATCGCTTTGCTTTCCGACATATTAACAATTCTTCTTGGGGGAATTTCATAATCATGAACATTAGCACCACGAGGATATGCACTTTTAACAACTAAATTATCGCCAACAATTCTTGTTGCCAGAAACTCAAGCGGATATATTGAAGTGTAAATATCGGCTTTTTGATCATGTGATACACATCCACCAAGTGATAATAATATTATAATAAACAATCCTAGAATTGATATTTTTTTCATCTTTCTCCTCCATTCTATTGGACAATTGCTTCTTCATCTTCTTTTTTCT
The DNA here is from genome assembly GCA_036562395.1 of Bacilli bacterium. Lineage (GTDB taxonomy): Bacteria > Bacillota_I > Bacilli_A > ML615J-28 > CAG-698 > DUOT01. The sequence continues at coordinate 1,754 of DATCKF010000072.1, read as the reverse complement.
TAGATTTAAAAAGAGATTTAATTTTTGTTATTAATTTATTATATATTTTTTTAATTTTTTTGCAAACACTTTTAATTAATTTTTTGATAAATTTATATACTTCAAGAGGAAAAAAATACATCAGTATTTTTTCTTTATTTTTCCGTAAAAATGATATAATATTTTCAAGTGTTTTTATAAATTGCTTTTTTAAAAACAAAATATAAAGAAAATATCCAAGAAGAAAAAATAGAAATGTATATATCGGTAAATATCCTTTACTTATCACAAGAACAGCATTACAAATAATAAATGTCATCCCTATCCAAAAAAGGATTTGTATAATCATTTGGGGAATCTTTTTCTTAAAATTGAATACTGCAATTACATCAAGAAAGATTGATATAAAAAGTCCTAATAGGATGAATTTTATCGCCATTTCAAGTTGTTTAAAAAATGGATAAATCATTTAAATAATTTGGCGATAAAACTAGAACTTTCTTTTTTTACTTTAATATTATCTGAATATTCAATTGAATTAATTGTTCCGTTAATTACTAATATCCCTTTCGCAATATCCAACTGTTGCATTTCTAAATTAGTGCCACCGATCTTCATTTTTCCTAATGTCGTTTCAATTATAAATTGATTTTCATCTAAGGAATACATTTTTCTGACACCAGTAATTTCAAGATCTTTGCGATTTCTTAAAATGATTTCCTGACTAGTAATATCGTTCATTTTCCCACCTCATAAAATTATATGAGGGCAAAAATTATTTTATGTTAATAATATCAGCAAACTCTTGGACAAAACTCTTAAACCTTACAACTTTATAACCATGAGGTTGCTTTTTGGACGTAATGACTTCTAATTCACTTTCATTTAAATATCTTAATACTTGTTCAGTATCAGGATAAAGTAAAATGACTTTCAATGCTGGTTTATTTTCTTTAAGTTCATCTTTTAGAAATGTTACAATTTCATTTAAATAACGGCTATTGGGATATACGCGACCTTTATTATGAGTACTTCCTCCCCATGATAATTTCCATGTGTATTTGCTATTTATCGTCACACAAGAATTCTTTGGGATTGCTAAGATTTTGATAAACATTAATAAGTTTTCATTTTCAAGGGTAAAATCATAACTTTTATCTTTACATGGTCTTACGATAAAACCTTCTTTCTCCACTTCTAAAAGCATCTGATATACTTTTTTATAGCGGATACTAGGTTCAACAATAAGTTTAAAAATTAAGACAAGAACCACAACCCCAATTGCAATATATAATAGTTCCATAGTTCCTCCGTTACATCTTTAAGCGATATGAAGTAATCCCCTTATAACTTACCCTATCAACATTCCCATCAGCATTTAATTTATTTATAATATTAATAGCATCCTTACAATTTCGTGACTTTAGAAAATCAATGATTTCAAATTGATTCATCGGATGTCTTTTGATAATATTTATAATTGCTTCATAATTATCTTTATCTTCACTTTGAAAATAAGATGTATGATTTATGACAGGAATTGCATTTAAAATCTTTGCAGCATAAACAATAAAACTTTCATCAGCACATTGTACATCTTTTTCCGCAGGTATTCGGACTGGTGAATTGATATATATACGATCATATTTAATATCTTTTAATAATTCTTGATATTTTTGAATAGCTTCATCGTGATCATTTATTCCTTTAATCATCATGATTTCAAGCCATAATTTCCCTTGATATGATTTTGAAAATTGTTTTAAACCTTCATA
>DATCKF010000061.1:0-1721 GCA_036562395.1 Bacilli bacterium | reverse complement strand
TTCATCCTCCTTATTACTATTATAACATAAATTATTCATTTGGTTTATTAAAATTAAATATTTTTTTGATTGTATCAGTATATTCATCGTTATCTTGATAAATATAAAGTGGTTCTTTTACTTTTAATCCTGGATTACGATTCTTTTTCGCATCTATTAATACAGACATTGCTTCTTTTGAAGTCATTTTGGGATAAACAAATTGCAAATTTTTAACTGTAAAATTTTCTTTCTTTAATTCCATAAAGATTTCATCTAATCTTTCAGCACGATGAATCATATATAAACTGCCACCATCAATAAGGAGTTTCTTGGCCTCATTAATAATATCACTTAATTTTGCTTTAACTTCATGACGAGCGATTGTTAAATAGTCGTTTTTATTAATGTTACTGTTCTCATGATATTTAAAAAAAGGAGGATTGGAAACAACGATATCAAAAGTATTGGCAAAATCACGATAGCGATAGATATTTTTTAAATCAGCATTGATAATTTCAATTTGCGATGATAAATTATTAAGTTCAACACTTCGCTTTGCCATATCTGCAACTTCTTCTTGAATTTCAACACCAATAATTTTAGCTTTCGTTTTTAAGGTTAAAAAGAGGGGAATAGGCCCATTCCCACAACCTAAATCAATAATCTTTTTCGTTTTATATGATACATTAACGAAATAAGCAAGAAGCATCGAATCGAGTGAAAACTTAAACATATCTTCATTTTGAATAATTTTGATATTTTTATATCCTAATAATTCATGAATTTGTTCCATTGTCAGTCTCGTTATTTACAATTTTGGTAACTTTTGTTGCTGGCCATTCTTCATATCCATCTTCTTCGCCTGTTTCCGTTCTTACAAGTTGACGTAAATAATCAACGGAAATGACTTTGCAACAAGGACATGTAGGTGTTTGCACACAATCGCCAACTGCTGGTAGCTTTTCTTTGATTTCTGAATAATAATCATTTTCATAATTAATGCAACACATTAACTTTCCACACAAACCAGCAATTTTACCTGCTGATAAAGCCATCCCTTGTTCCTTGGCTGCTTTCATTGTTACTAAATCAAATTCTCGTAAATGATTTTTACAACATATCATTCTTCCACAAGGTCCAATTCCACCAACCATTTTGGCACTTTCACGTTGACCAATTTGTCTTAATTCAATACGAACTCGAAATTCGCTTGCCAAGTCTTTAACTAATTCCCGGAAATCAACACGACCATCAGCAGTATAATAAATTAAAAGTTTTGTTGCATCAAGTGTATATTCACAATCTATTGTTTTCATTTCTAATTTATGTTTTTCGATAATTTCTTTGATTTTCGGGATAGCATTTTTGGCTTTAGTTTGATTAGCATAAAAGGTTTCAACATCTTTTTTAGTTGCAATACGAATGACAGGCTTTAAATCATGTTCAATTTCACTATCATCAACTTCTTTAATCCCTTCAACAACCCGCGCCAATTCAATTCCGCGAATCGTTTCCACAACCACTAAATCGTTAACTTTTAAATTATATGATTCTGGATTAAACCAGTATATTTTTCCTATTTCTTTAAATCCAATTCCTACAACTTTAGCCATTACAACACCTTCCAATTTCTATTAACATCTGTAGGTATGCTAACTCCATATTTAAATTATACCTTATTTTCTTTTTTAATTCCATCATAATTTCTAATATTTTTATTTCAATATTTATATCATAAT
>DATCKF010000163.1:0-6967 GCA_036562395.1 Bacilli bacterium | reverse complement strand
ACATTGTGTTATGGATTTGGAATCATTGGTCGTAGTTATATAGATAAATCACCTAAATTAAGAAAGAAACTTGCTTATGCATTAGAAACTTATGAAAAATATGAAAATGCATCAGTAATGATCGGAAGAATAATTCCATTATGCAGAACTTATATTTCAATTGTTGCTGGCATTGGTAAACAAAAGTTTATAAACTTTTTAACATTTTCATTTGTTGGTATAGCTTTATGGAATTTATTATTAATGTTATTAGGATATATTTTTTATGATAATATCGAAATGGTTTTTCATATCTACGATAAGTATAAAATATTTATTTTAATAGTTGGAGTATTTATTTTAATAATAATTTTTATTAAATTTCTGAAAAGGAAAATCATAAATAAGTAAAAAGTTGGCATAATAATTTTGAAGTTGTTAGTTTTGATTGACATTTGACTGATAATAGTGTATAATATGCTTGTTGTCTTAGCACAACCGCACAGAGAAGGTTTTAAGTGATTATTCCACCTTAATGGCGTGTCTTAAATTTATAACGAGGAGGTGTGCACATGTACGCAATTATTGAAACTGGTGGTAAACAATACCGCGTTCAAGAAAATGATGTTTTATTCATTGAAAAAGTGAATGCGGAAGAAAATGACACAATCGTTTTCGATAAAGTTTTAGTTGTAAACGGTAAAGTTGGTTTCCCTTATGTTAAAGATGCGAAAGTAACTGCTAAAGTTATTAAACAAGGAAAAGCCAAGAAAATTATTGTTTATAAATATAAACCTAAAAAGAATTATCACAAAAAACAAGGTCATCGTCAACCATTCACTAAAGTTCAAATTGTCGCTGTAGAAGGATAATTATGATTAATGTCGAAGCTGTGAAAAATGAAAACCAACAAATAATAAAAATCAAAGTCTCAGGTCATTCAGGATATGATGATCTTGGGAAAGATATTGTTTGTAGTGCCGTTTCCACTGCGATGTATGTGAGTTTAGGTTTGTTAGAAAAATTTAATAGTGATTACAAATTTACTTCAGATGAATCAAAACCCATTATGGTTTTAGAAGTTTATAAAAATGATGAATTATCTAATGCTGTCTTAGATAATCTAGTTGATACCTTAAAAGGAATTGCCTTAGATTATCAAGATTTTTTAAAAATCGATGAAATAAGGAGGTAGAACTCGTGTTTAAAATAAATATCCAGTTTTTCGCATCTAAAAAAGCTGCAGGTTCAACGAAAAACGGTCGTGACTCTCATGCGAAGAGATTAGGTGCTAAAAAGGGTGATGGAGAATATGCAACTGCTGGTTCAATTATTTTTCGTCAACGTGGGACAAAGATTTTCCCAGGAAATAATGTTGGACGAGGTGGAGATGATACCCTTTTCGCAACCATCAATGGTTATGTAAAATATGAACGAAAAGGTAAGCATACAAAGCAAGTATCAGTTTATGAAACAAGATAAGGGAATGCACTTTTAGTGCATTTTTTTCAAAAGAGGTGATCAAATGTTCATTGATGATGTGAAACTAGTTGTAGCTGCTGGTAATGGTGGCAATGGTGCTGTTGCTTTTCGTCGTGAAAAATATGTACCTAAAGGTGGTCCAGCTGGAGGTAATGGCGGGAAGGGTGGAAGTATCATTTTTGTTGGCGATGAAGGATTAACAACATTAATCGATCTTCATTTTCGAAAAAGAATCGCTGCTAATAGTGGTGAAAATGGTAAAACTAAAAACATGTATGGTAAAGATGCAGAAGATGTGTATGTGAAAGTACCGATTGGCAGTGTTGTTTATGATCTCGATAAAAATATTGTCATAGCTGATATTACACGTCACAACCAAGAGGTTGTCATAGCCAAGGGTGGAAGAGGTGGAAGAGGAAATACAGCTTTTGCAACTCCCCGTGTTCCTGCTCCTGAATATTGTGAACAAGGTGAACCAGGCGAGGTCAAAAATATTCGTGTTGAACTAAAAGTATTAGCAGATGTTGGATTAGTTGGCTTTCCAAGTGTCGGTAAAAGTACTCTCATTTCCGTTGTTTCTGCTGCTAAGCCGAAAATAGCCCCATATCATTTTACAACCTTAATTCCTAATCTTGGGGTTGTAAGAGTTAATGATGGTCGTAGCTTTATTATAGCTGATTTGCCAGGATTAATTGAAGGTGCTTCAAGTGGCGCAGGATTAGGCATTCGATTTTTGAAGCATATCGAAAGGACAAGAGTGATAGTTCATGTCATTGATATGGCCGCCTCAGAGGGAAGAGATCCTTATCATGATTATTTAGTCATTAATAACGAATTAAAATCATATAACGAAAAATTATTATTACGTCCGCAAATCATTGTTGCTAATAAAATGGACTTACCTAATGCCCAAGAAAATTTAGAAATATTCAAGAAACAATGTAAAAATCTTGACATTATTCCAATAAGCGCATATACTAAAGATAATCTTGATACATTACTGTATAAGATTGCAGATGTTTTAGATACGGTAAAAGTTGATGAATTTACCGAAGCGATTCCGGATGAGGTTGTAGAGTATAAATATACTCCTGAACCTGAGAAGTTTACAATTGAACGTGATGATGATGGCATATACCATGTGAAAGGCGCATTAATTAGACGTTATATGGATATGACTAATTTTAATCGCGAAGAGAATGTTCAGTTATTTGCTCAGAAATTACGAAAATTAGGTGTCGAAGATGAATTACGCAAACTAGGCGTAAAACATGGAGATACCGTTCGGATTCTTGGATATGAATTCGAATTCTTTGATTAAACTTATGGGACCTGTAATGGCCTAAAAAGGAGAGAAAAAATGAGAAATAATGCAATTAGAGATTTAGTGTTCGCTTCAATCATTGTAGCGATAATAGTCTTTTTATCTTTTACTATGCTTGGTTTTATAACATATGGAGACCTTGTTTCTATTACAATTATCCATATTCCGGTGTTGGTAGGAGCAATCATGTTAGGTAAGAAAGTTGGTGTACTTTTAGGAACTGTTTTTGGAATATGCTCCATGATTTTAGCATTCATGGTTCGTGGTGGTAATGCTCCATTTACAAATCCACTTTTATCTATATTACCGAGAGTTTTGTTTGGATGGTATATATATCCATTGTACCTTTTCTTTAATAAGAAATTGAAAAGAAAAGAAACATCAACACTTCTAACTATGATAACTGCAACTATCTTTCATTCATTATCAATAATTCCATTTTACTATTTATTCGGTGTAACAGGATTTTATTTCTTTCCATCAGAAGCACCGTTCAATAGTAATCAACCAATTTTAGAAATATTTACTGCCATTTTTAGTGTTAATAGTGCTATCGAAATAGCCTTAGCAGCAATTGTTGGAACACCAATTGTTTTGGTTCTAGATAAGTTGCAAAATAAAAATGAAACAACGCCCTTATAAAAAGGGCTTTTTTATATTTTAATAAAGAAGAATACTTTAAAAAAAAGATCAGAAATGATATAATTATCATATAAGGAGTATAAATATGTACGAAAATATCGATAAAATGCAATATTCACCAATGATAAGACAATATTTAAGTATTAAAGAACAATATCCTGATACAATCATTTTCTTTAGATTAGGAGATTTTTATGAAATGTTCTTTAATGATGCAATTATCGCTTCCAAAGAATTAGAAATCGTCTTAACAGGAAAAGATGCTGGTACTGAAGAACGAGTTCCAATGTGTGGAGTTCCTTATCATAGTGTTGACAACTATCTCGATATCTTAACTTCGAAAGGATATAAAGTAGGGATTGTTGAACAAGTTGAAGATCCAAAAAATGCAAAAGGAATAGTAAAACGTGAAGTTGTAAGAATAATCACTCCCGGAACAGTTATTGATACCAATAGCATTGAAGCTACGGATAATAATTATTTATTATCTATTTCAAGTGATAAAAATCGTTTTATCTTAAGTTATATTGATTTATCAACAGGTGAAGGTTACTTAACCAATATTCCTGTAGAAGATAGTTTACTATATGGCGAGATTCTAAAGTTAAAAGCTCGGGAAGTTGTTGTTAGTAGTACTTTTAACCAACAGATATTTGCGAAATTAAAAAAAATTATCCCGATTACGATATCCATTGAAGATAATGATATCATTTCTAGTTATTTTAAAGGTTTAATTATTAGCCTTGATGATGAAGAAAGTAAAAATTATGCTCGCCTTTTAAATTATATTACACGCACACAAATGCGTACGCTAGTACATTTACAAAAAGTAATTAAATACGATATTAATAGTTATCTTAAAATTGACCTTTCATCAAGAAGAAATCTTGAGTTACTTGAAACATTACGTTTTCAAAATAAAAAGAATTCTTTACTTAGTGTCTTAGATAAATGCGTAACGGCGATGGGAAGTCGTTATTTAAAGAAAAGTTTATTATTTCCTTTCATTGAAAAAGATAAAATTGAAAGACGTTATAATATTATTGATAAAATGAAAAGTTCATTTATCGAAACAAGTGACCTTCGCAAGTATTTATCAGATGCTTATGACTTGGAGCGGATTGTTGGACGAATTGCATATGAAAATGCCAATCCTAAAGATTTATTACAATTGCGAAAAACATTATCTTTAATTCCTTCGATTAAAAAATGCATTGATCATATTGGTATTAATGAATATTTTGATTTAAACACCGATTATCAAAAATATCTTGAATTGTTTACATTGATTGATAAATCAATTTCTTTAGATGCTCCATTCTCGGTAAAAGATGGAGGGGTTATTAAATCTGGATATAATGCTGAACTTGATGAATTGCGAGAAATTAATCTTCATGGAAAGGATTATATCTTAAATCTTGAAGCTAAAGAACGTGAACGTACAGGAATTAAACAACTTAAAGTTGGCTTTAATAAAGTTTTTGGATATTATATTGAAGTCTCAAAATCAAATATTCCTTTAATTAAAGATGAATATGGTTATGTCCGTAAACAAACCCTTACTACAGGGGAACGTTACATTACCCAGGAATTAAAAGAAAAAGAAACATTAATTTTAAGAGCAGAAGAAAAGACTTTAGAATTAGAATCAAAATTGTTTAATGATATTCGTAACATTTGTAAACAATATACCCATTCATTACAGATGCTTGCGAAAGTATTGTCAGAACTTGATATGATGCAATCTTTCACAAAAATCTCCAATGAAAATAAATATGTCCGTCCAACTTTAAATAATGAACATTTATTAAAAATAAAAGACGGAAGGCATCCGGTATTGGATTTATCTGAAGATTTTATCCCTAACGATATTGAGATGAAAGATGAAATCATTCTCTTAATTACTGGGCCAAACATGAGTGGAAAATCAACATATATGCGACAAATTGCTTTAATTTGTATAATGGCTCAAATTGGTTGCTTTGTTCCAGCAAAGCAAGCCCAACTTCCGATTTTTGATCAAATTTTCACTCGTATTGGAGCAGCTGATGATATCGTTAGTGGTCAATCAACATTTATGGTTGAAATGATGGAGGTTAATAATGCTTTAGATAAAGCAACCGAAAATAGTTTAATTTTACTTGATGAAATTGGTCGGGGAACGGCAACATTTGATGGAATGGCTTTAGCTCAAGCTATTATTGAATATATCCATGAAAAAGTTCGTTGTAAAACATTATTTTCAACACATTATCATGAATTAACATCACTTGAAAATGATTTGAAATATTTAAAAAACGTTCATGTGAGTGCCGAAGAAATCAAAGGCGAAATTATATTCATGCATAAAGTAAAAAATGGAGCGGTTGATAAAAGTTATGGAGTGAACGTTGCAAAACTAGCCAATTTACCAATCGAAGTAATTTTAAGAGCTACAGATCTTTTAAATAAATTACAAGATGAAAAAGCTTTTGATTCTCAGAAAATGTCTCCTTATAACTATGTTGCTCCACTTATTTATGATTCTAAGACAGAAATTGAAAATGATGTATTAAATGAGATTAAAACTCTTAATTTATATGAAATGAATCCTCTTGATGCATTAAATAAATTAAATGATATTCAAAGAAAGTTGAAGAAATAATATGGGAAATATTATTAAATTAGATCAAAAGACAGCTAATTTAATTGCTGCTGGTGAGGTTGTTGAAAGACCAGCGTCAGTTGTTAAGGAACTTGTTGAAAATGCAATTGATGCCAAAGCGCAGAATATTAAAATAAAACTTCAAGATTCGGGTTTAAAAGAGATTATCGTTAGTGATGATGGGATGGGGATGGATGTAGTTGATGCAAAATTAGCTGTCGAACCTCATGCTACAAGTAAAATCAAGGATGGTAATGATCTTTTTCACATTAGTACCTTAGGATTTCGTGGTGAAGCTCTTCCTTCAATCGCTGCTGTCTCCCAATTTAAATTAAAAACAAGTGATAATGGAATAAAAGGGATAATGTATAATATGAAGGGTGGAGTCATTGTTAGTGAAGCTACCGTCGCATGTCCTCGAGGTACAGTAATTACCGTTCGCAATTTGTTTTATAACACTCCCGCACGACTCCAAAATCTTCAATCACCTACATCCGAATTAAGTCATATTAGTGATTTTATCATTAAGATTGCGCAAGCAAACCCTGACATTAGTTTTACTTTAATAAATAATGACCGTGAAATCATTAAAACGTATGGTAATAACAATGTTTGTGAAGTTATCTTTGCTACTTTAGGTTCAGTGGTTGCTCGCAATATGATAAAAGTATATGCGAAAAATAATTATTTTGAACTTGATGGTTATATTTCTAATTTAAACATCACCCGTGCATCAAAAAATAATATCAATATTATCGTTAATCAACGAACCATTCGTAATTATCAAATAATCAATGCCATATGTAATGGTTATAAAGATTATTTAATGACGGGAAGATATCCAATTGTGGTTTTAAATATTAATCTTGATCCTGGAATGGTTGATGTCAATGTTC
>DATCKF010000041.1:0-1692 GCA_036562395.1 Bacilli bacterium | reverse complement strand
AAATTACTCTTTTTGGCCTAATCCCTTGTTCCAAAAGAGAAACAATGTCCATTGTTAAGGATGTCGGGATTGCAAAACATATATTATCGATGTTTTGAAAAATATTTCCTTGTTTAATTGTATTAATCCCAACAACTTCTCCCTTTAAATTGATTAATGGACCACCGGAATTTCCTTCATTGATTGGGGCATCATGTTGAATGTATAGCGCGTCCCAATCGTTCAGATTATCATTATTGGTATCGGTTGATAAATATCTTTCAGGATGAGAGACAATCCCAAAAGTTGCAGATCCAAAGAAATCATAACCTTCAGAATGACCGATAGCAATTACAAAATCTCCTGTTTCGACTGTTGTTGCAAACTTTGCAATTGGAAAATATATCTTACTAATAAATTTTAAAACTGCCAAATCTTCTTTATCATCGTATTGGATTAATTCTGCAGGTATCTCTGCTTTATCCTTTTGATAATAAATTGAAATACTGCGGTGATTTGCAATTACATGGCGATTTGTTATTACCCAATATTCATATTCTTCAATGTCATCAAGATTAATTAAATCATCATTTACAATATCACCATTTTTTAAAATGGCATTGCGTTTATAAATTACTCCACTTCCGATATTTGTTGGTGTTGAACTATTGATATAATTGCTAACGCCAACTACAGAACTACTTGCATTTGCAATAATTGGTTCAAAAAGTCGTTTATATGCAAGTAAATCTATTTCTTTATTTTGTTCTTTAAATTCAAATATCAACTTATCAATTTCAATATCTTCTTCATCATCAGTAACATTAATAACTTTTGTTTGCATGACTTGAGGAGAAGCAACTGAAGTTGCAGTAATAATAGTTATACCCTTATTAATAGCCCTAACATTTCCATCATCATCAACTGTAGCAACTTGAGGATCACTACTATCCCATGTTACCCTTTGATCTATTAGAATAGGATTAACTGTTGCATTTAATCTGATATTTTCCCCAACTTTTATATTACTTTCACCTTCAATTACGATATTTATTGCTTCGTCTTTCACAACAAACGTTTTTGTTAACACAACTTCATCATTAACAGTAGCGCTGACATTAGCAAAACCTGCTTTTTTTGCAGTTAATAAATTCTCTTCAACATTAATAACCTCTTGATTATCACTAATCCATGTTACTTCCTCGTTATTAACAGTCGAAGAAAGTGAAAGACTTTCACCTATATTTAAAGTGGTTACTTCATCATAAAAGATTTGTAACGAATCTTTATAACTACCACAACCACTTAAAAGACTAATATATATGATTAAAATAATAATAAAACCTTTTTTCATCCTCAAAATACCGCTTTCAATGTTACTTCTTGACCATTTCTGTAAACGATTATTTCAGCTTCTTCACCACTGCCAATGATAAATTTATTTAATTCTTTACGTAATTCATGAGTATATCTTATTTCAATACCATTAAAAGATAAAATGATATCATTAACTTTAATATTTGCAGTTGCTCCAATACCTTGAAGTTCGACTTTGTTAACATATAATCCATATTTTAAATGTTCAGGGATATTATACTGCAATCTTTCATTTTCATTCATATTGCGTATTTCACGAATTTGAATGCCTAACTTTGGACGTTGTGGTTTTATTCCTTGTTCTAATAATGGAACGATTTCCGCAACCAAATTACT
>DATCKF010000039.1:0-14324 GCA_036562395.1 Bacilli bacterium | reverse complement strand
GATTTATGCTATGTGATAACATTGGAGATAGGTTGGTTTGTCTTCCGGATGTTTTGCTACCCTCCAGATTTATGCTATGTGATAACTGGGAAATCATAGAAAAACTTGAAAGAGTAGTTTTGCTACTCTCCAGATTTATGCTATTTTTATAAAACTGTTATTGTTGCTACATTTATGCAGTTTTTTTTTATTATATATTTTATTTATTATCTATCTTTAGAAAATGTAAAATATGTTGTATAATATAAATGGTGAAATCATGGAAGTAACAATCTATCCTCAAAAATTAAAAGGTGAAGTAATTATTCCACCATCGAAAAGTCTTACACATCGGGCACTTATTTGCGCAAGCCTTGCTGATGGGATAAGTACTATATATAATCCACTATACTCTGATGATACTTATGCAACAATCTCTTGTTTAAAAAGTTTAGGAGTACAAATAGATGAATATAAAGATAAAATAATTGTTCATGGGGTAAAGGAATATAGTTTACGTGGAAGGTTAGATGCTAAAGACTCCGCCTCAACAATCCGCTTCTTAATTCCGCTTATTTCTTTATTTATTAATGACTTTACTTTCTACGGAAGCAAACGTTTAATGGAAAGAATTAATACCCCAGATTTATTAGCTTTAGATGGACTAAAATTTACATTTGCGTTAGACTGTGTAAATATTAAAGGTAAACTAAATAATAATTTACATTTAAGTGATAACATTACATCACAATTTATTAGTGGGATTCTTTTTACAACTCCGTATACAAATATCCTATTAAAAAATTATGATAATCCATATATCGACTTAACAAAATCAATGATTAATTACTTTCTTCGAAACAATAAGTATGAACCGCAAGAAATTGAAATTGAAAGTGATTTTTCTAGTGCGAGTTTTTTTATTGCGATGATGTTAAATAATGATATTAAGATTAATAATTTGCATTTTAATTCTTTACAAGGTGATAAAAGGATTATTTCGATATTTGAGGAAATGGGTGCAAGATTTAAGAAAGATAGTAATACCCTTACTTGTTTATTGGGAATGACAAATGGAATAACGATTAATTTATCGAAAAATCCTGACTTAGTCCCAATTGTTGCTGCTGTTGCTAGTATTAGTAAGGGAAGAAGTCGGATCACGGGAATTGAAAAATTACAATATAAAGAATCAAATCGTATTAAATCAATTTATGAAAGCTTAAAAGCAATTGGTGCAGATATTGAAATTGAAAATTATGATTTAATTATTAATGGAAAAGAGTTTTTAGAAGGAAATAACACAATTAGTGGCTTTCATGATCATCGTATTATTATGAGTTTAGTTGCTTTATCAAGTAAAGTTAAATATCCATATGTTATTAAAGGATATGAAGATGTCAAGAAATCATTTCCAAACTTTTGGGATTTATATCAATTAATTGGTGGTAAATATGATTGTAAAATATCAAAATAGGACTGTTGAAATAAATGTTCAGGAAAAGTTATTACAAAATATATCTAGTATATTAGATGTTAATAAACGTTATTTTATCTTGACCGATGAAACAGTTTTTCAGTTATATCATTCTTTATTTCATGATTTTATAAACTCTTTTATTTATCAAATCAAACCAGGAGAAGAAAGTAAATCAATTGAAGTTGCCCTTGTTGTTATTAAATTGATGTTAGAAAATAACTTTGATCGTAGTGATACGCTTATTGCTTTTGGTGGTGGTGTTGTTGGAGATTTAGGAGGATTTATTGCTTCTTTATATAAACGCGGAATAAATTATATCAACATTCCAACAACTTTAATTGCGCAAGTCGACAGTGCTTTTGGTGGTAAAGTTGGTGTTAATTATTTAAATTATAAAAACCAAATCGGATGTTTTTATCATCCATCATTAATTTTAGTTGACCCCACCCTTATACAAACTCTAACTAAAATTGACTTCATTTCGGGAATGTGTGAAGTATTAAAATATGCAATCTTATTTGATAAAGAGATGTTTTATGATATTGCTAGTAATAATTATGAATTATTAAACATCATTGAAAGATGTATTAAATATAAAATAAATATCACCTTAAAGGATGAATATGATAACCATGAACGTAAATTATTAAATTTTGGACATACGATTGGACATGCAATTGAAGCTAAATATCACTTACCTCATGGTATTAGTATTGGTTATGGAATGTATTTAGAATCAAAAGATGAAAGAATCAAAAATGCCTTAATCAGTTTGGGACTTGATTTTTCCACTCAATTTACTGATTTATCTAATTACATTTTAAAAGATAAAAAAATATCTCATCAAAAAATTACAATGGTAAGAATTCGTGATATCGGTGATGCTTATATAGAAGAAGGTGATATTTATGAGTATTTATAATGGAAATTTGAAGATTTCAATATTTGGGGAATCACATGGAAAATATTTGGGATTTACAATTCATAATTTTCCAAGTAATATTACTTTAAATATTGAAAAGATTAAAAATGATTTACTAAGAAGATCATTTAGTTATCCTGGCAAATCAAAAAGAAATGAAGCGGATGAATTTGAAATTATCAGTGGTTATTTTAATAATAAAACTACTGGAGCACCACTGACATTCGTTTTAAAAAATGCTGATGTTAATTCTAAACCTTATGAAGATAATAAAGGTATAGCTCGACCTAGTCATGGTGATTTAACAGCATTTATTAAATATCAAGGGGCAAATGATTATCGCGGTGGTGGTCATTTATCAGGACGCTTAACTTCCCTTTATACAATTATTGGTAGCATTTGTGAAGAAGAATTAAATAAGAAAAATATTTATCTTTATACACAAATCAAATCAATTCATCAAATCGTTGATGATAGTATAATTAATGACTTTAAACGTTTAGATTCACCTTTTCCTGTTTATGATCAAAAGATTAGAGAAATGATGATTAACTTTATAAATAATCTTAATGATGATTCTGTTGGGGGAATTGTTGCTTCGTATGTTTTGGGTGTACCTGCTGGAATTGGAAGTCCTCTTTTTAATAGTGTTGAATCAGTTATCAGTAAATTAATCTTTTCAATTCCTGGGGTTAAAGGAATTGAATTTGGAAAAGGATTTGCGATTACTAAGGCTTATGGAAGTGAAGTAAATGATGAAATGGAATATCGTGATGGGAAAATTCATTTTCTCAGTAATAACTCAGGAGGTATTCAAGGAGGAATTACAAATGGGGAAGTGATTAATTTTCAAATAGCTTTAAAACCAACCCCATCTATTCACAAACCCCTAAAAACGATAAATTACTTAACTAAAGAAAATGTCATCTTAGAAACTTCAGGTCGACATGATGCAACATTTGTTCCAAAAGCTGCTCATGTTATTAAAAGTCTAACAGCCTTAGCTATTTATGATTTACTTTTAGGTGATATTGATGGATAAAATTCGTAACGAAATCGATTTAATCGATAAACAAATCATGGACTTACTTAATAAACGTTTTCAATTAACAAACATAATTGGTTTATATAAAAATGAAAATAATTTACCAATTTTAAATCAAGAACGAGAAGAAGAAATATTAAGGAAAGCTGATATTTATCCAAATAGCAACGCAATTCAAGATATCTATCGTTTTATTTTTAAAGAAAGTCGCTTTTACCAAACTCAATACGGTTTGATTGGTAAAAAGATTCCATATTCCTTATCACCCTTAATTTATCAAGAATTTGGCCTTAACACTTATCAAATTATTGAAACGGATGATTTTAATAAGACGATGTCCCAAGGCCATTTTAAAGGCGTAAATGTTACTATACCATATAAAAGCGAAGCTTATAAATATTGTCAAGAACTAGATGAAAGTGCAATCAAGACTAAAGTAGTCAATACGATTGTTAATAACAAAGGATATAATACTGATTACTTAGCATTAAAAGCCATTTTTAATAAATATCATCTTGATTTTACAAATTCCAAAGTTGTGATTATTGGTAATGGTGCAACTTCAAGATCTGTGAAAGAAGCAATAAATGTTGATCCAATATTTCTCGTAAGGACTAAACGTTCTGATAATGAATATTTAATTTCGGATTATGAAAAGTTTAGTGATTGTGATTATTTATTTAATACTACACCTTATGGAACATATCCTGATTTAAAAAATAATCCGTTATTTCCGTTAGATAAATTTAAAAATTTAAAACTAGTATTTGATGTTGTATACAATCCTTTAAATTCCCCATTAATTTTAGAAGCTAAACGTCATAATCTTAATACAATGAATGGATTAGAATTATTAATTACGCAAGCTTATTATTCTTATCAATTATTTTTTCATGAAGATGTTAATCTAAATGAAGTAATACAGAAAATGACGAAAAATCTTTATAATCTTGTTTTAATTGGACCATCATATAGTGGGAAATCAACACTGGCAAGAAAATTAAGGACAATATTTAATAAAAAACTTGTTGATATTGATGAGAACTTAAAAGCAGAAAATCACGATTTAGAAACAATCTTAAAAACCCAACCTGAGAGTATCTTTCGTGAATATGAAAAGCAAGAAGTATTAAAATATGCAAATTCCTTTAATAATATCATTGCTACTGGTGGTGGTGTAGTCTTAAGTGAAGAAGCGATGGCAGCATTAAAAAGAAATAGCATCATTATCTTTTTAAATCCATCATTAGATACCCTAATTAAAAGGATTGATAATACGCGTCCATTAATTAAAAATGCAAATGATTTAATTTCTTTATATCAAAAAAGATTACCATTATATCAAAAATATCATGATCTTGAAATTCAAGATGAAAGTCAAATAGTGGAGAGAATAAATGAATATTTTAATAATCAATGGTCCTAATTTAAATATGTTAGGAATCCGTGAAGTTTCAATATATGGAACAAAAACTTATAAAGATTTATGTAAATACATAAAAAGAATCGCCAAAGACAAACATCTTAAAATAAAAATAATGCAAAGTAATTATGAAGGAAAGATTATTACAGCCATTCATAAAGCATATCAAAAATATGATGCGATTATAATTAATCCTGGAGCCTATACTCATTATTCATATGCGATATATGATGCGATAAAAGCTGTTGATATAAAATGTGTTGAAGTACATTTAACGGATATTACCAATCGTGAAGAGTTCCGAAAGGTTTCAGTTATTAAGAATGCATGTATTGCAACCTTTTCCGGGAAAGGTTTTGAAAGTTATCAAGAAGCAATTGAATTTTTAATAGGTGTATAAAATGTATCAAAAAGTAAGAGAATATAACAAACCAAATCAAACTCAAGAATTACTAATTATTGCTGGACCTTGTGCGGTTGAAAACGAGGAAAGCCTTTTAAAAATCGCACAATTTTTGAAAGGCTTAGGCATTAAATATTTACGTGCTGGTGCTTATAAACCGCGAACTTCCCCTTATACATTTCAAGGTTTAGGACCAAAAGGTTTAGAGATATTAAGAAATGTAAAGGAAAAGACAGGAATAAAAATTGTTTCCGAAATCATGGATGCATCACAATTACCTTTTTATGAAGATATTGATATCATTCAAGTTGGAGCAAGAAATATGCAAAACTTTTCTCTTTTAAAAGCATTAGGGAAAACAAAAAAACATGTTCTCTTAAAAAGAGGTTTTGGAGCGACAATTGATGAATGGTTATATGCATGTGAATATTTATTAAATGAAGGTAATGATAATGTCATCCTTTGTGAACGGGGAATCAAAACTTTTGAAACCGCAACTAGAAATACACTAGATATTTCCAGTGTACCGATTGTAAAAGGGATTACAAAAATTCCGGTTTTAGTTGATCCATCCCATAGCGCCGGTCGGAGTGATATCATCATTGCTTTATCAAGAGCAGCAATTGCAGTTGGGGCTGATGGGTTGCTTGTTGAAATACATGATGATCCAAATCAAGCTTTAAGTGATCAAGCGGAAACAATCAACTTTGAAGAATTCAAACAATTATATAAAGAGATTATGGTTATTTATGAAAGTTTAAAAAAAATAACGTTATCATAAATAAATATAGTTGAATAAATATTGAAAATGTGATAGAATAAATTGTAAAAAACAAAATCAAAAGGAGGATTTAAATATGGCTGTAAAAGTAGCTATTAATGGTTTTGGACGTATTGGACGTTTAGCATTTCGTTTAATGTTTGGGTCTAATGATTTTGAAATTGTTGCAATAAACGATTTAACAGGTGCTGAAGACCTTGCTTATTTATTAAAGTATGATAGTGCTCAAGGTCCTTATAAAGTAGACACTGTTACTTGGAAAGAAGGCGCAATCGTTGTTGATGGCAAAGAAATTAATGTATATGCTGAAAAAGACCCAGCAAGATTACCATGGAAGGATTTAGATGTTGATGTTGTATTAGAATGTACAGGTGCTTTTACATCAAAGGACAAATGCGAAGCTCATATCCAAGCTGGCGCAAAGAAAGTTATTATTTCTGCACCTGCAAAAGGTGGAGATGTAAAAACAATCGTTTATAATGTTAACCATACTTCACTTGATGGATCTGAAACTGTCATTTCTGCTGCATCATGTACTACTAACTGCTTAGCTCCAGTTGTAAAAGTATTAGACGATAATTTTGGTGTTGTAAAAGGGTATATGACAACTGTTCACTCTTATACAAATGACCAAAATACTCTTGATGGACCTCATAAAGCTGGTATTCGTTCTCGTCGTACTCGTGCTGCCGCTGCTAACATCGTTCCAACAACTACAGGTGCTGCCGCTGCTGTAGGTCTTGTTTTACCTCACTTAAAAGGAAAATTAGACGGAATGGCATTACGTGTTCCAACAATCACTGGATCTGTTGTTGACTTTGTATTTGAACCTGCAAGAAATGTCACAGCTGAAGAAGTTAATAATGCAGTTAAAGCTGCCGTTAATGAAACTCTAGCTTATACTGAAGATCCTATCGTATCAACTGATATTATTGGTTCAAGTTATGGAAGCATCTTTGATGCAGGCTGCACAAAAGTTATGACAGTAGATGGCAAACAACTTGTAAAAGTTATTGCATGGTATGATAATGAAATGAGCTATACTTCTCAATTCATTCGTACAGCTAAATATTTAGCATCTTTAATTAAGAAATAAAGCAACCATAAAAAGATGAAGATAAGCATATCTTCATCTTTTATTTTAGATATTCATATTATACATTTATAAATAATATAGAATGTAATCAATCTTTTTCAAATCTAAAGGATTAGATATTGAGATGTCAATAATAGATATTAATAAAATGCCAAGAAGTTAGGTTATATTAATTCTTGGCTTTTTTCATTATTTGCTTTTATTTATGGCATTAATGATTCCATAATATAATGGAATTGTTACAAACAATATCCACATAATTCCCCATAACCCCGTTAAAAACCCTAATAATAAATAAATGCATACAATAAAAACAGGATAATTAAAGTATGATAAGTTTTTATAATGAATAGCGTTAACAATGGAATAATAAACAGGAATTGTCACAAAGAGAATCCAACTTATATACCATAAACCCCAAACCAATCCGAGAATAAGAAACACAACTGTTACAAAAACTGGATAAGGGAATAAAATCCAAAAACTTTGATTATGCTCTTTTTTGATAATTACTTCGTCATCTTTTTTCACTTCATTTTGGACAATTTCATCTATTGTTTCATCTGTTTGTAATAATTCATCTAACGAAATATTATACAATTTCGCAAGACAAATTAAATTATCAGTATCAGGTGATGATTCGGCACGTTCCCATTTTGAAACTGCTTGACGAGATATTCCCAGCTTATTAGCTAATTCTTCTTGGGAGAGATTGTGCTTTTTTCGTAACATAACAAGACGATTAGCGATTTCAATATTCATATAATTTCTCCTTTCTATATCACTATTATATTAAAAAAGGTGTTGGTTGCACAACCTACTCTAGTTTGCGCCCTAGCAACTTTTGGTTGCATTTTTATTATATACTATTTTAAATATTTAAACTAGCATAATTATTGAAAATATTGTATAATATGTCGGGGTATTAATATGAAAATAATAAACTATCAAAATTTTAAAGAAACGGTAAAGAGACTAGCTATCGAGGCAATATATGATCTCGATATAGATGTTATTGAAAGCTTACGCAAAGGTGCAAAAAAAGAAGAAGCTTTAAGTAAAATAATTATCGAAGAAATTATTGATAATGCGATGATTGCGAAAGAAAAAAGAATTCCGATTTGTCAAGATACTGGAATTGTTGTTGTCTTTTTAGAAATCGGTAATCAATTACATTTAGATTTCCCTCTTGAACAAACAATCAATGAAGCGATAAAAGAAGCATATCAGGAAGAATATTTTCGAATGTCAGTCGTTCGCCATCCATTAAAACGCGAAAACACTTTTACAAACACTCCTTGTATTATTCATAGTAGGATTGTTGAAGGGGATAAGCTAAAAATAACTGTCTGTCCTAAAGGTGCTGGTAGTGAAAACTTAAGTCAATTAAAAATGTTAACACCAAGTGTTGGAATGAATGGGGTTATTAATTTTATCATTGATGCCGTTAAGAATGCTGGAGGAAAAGTATGTCCACCAATGATTGTAGGTATTGGGATTGGTGGTAATTTTGAAGAATGCGCCCTATTAAGTAAAATGGCTTTAATTAGACCAATTAATGATCATAGTGAAGATGAAATTGCATATGAACTAGAAAAAACTTTATATCAAAAAATCAATGAATTAAATATTGGACCAATGGGGATTGGTGGAAAAACAACATGTCTTGCAGTTAAGGTAAATGTTGCTCCATGTCATATTGCATCACTTCCTGTGGCAATCAATTTTCAATGTCATGCTAGTCGTCATAAGGAGGCGATATTATGATAAAAGTCAAATTGCCTATTTCTATTGAGACAAAAAAAGAGTTACATGCGAAAGATTATATCCATATCTCTGGTAAAGTATATACAATGCGTGATGCTGCTCATAAGCGTATCATTGAAATGATGGAAAAAGGTGAAAAATTACCTATCGATTTAAATAATGCTTGTATTTATTATACAGGTCCAACTCCTAAAAAAGGTGATCGTATTGGGGCAATTGGTCCTACAACAAGTTATCGAATGGATTCGTATATGCCAAAGCTAGAAATGTTAAATTGTACAATTGGTAAAGGTCCACGAAGTCAAGAAGTAAAACGTCTAGCAACTGATAAACAAATATTATATTTAATGGCAATTGGTGGGTTAGGAGCAAAACTATCCTTATCAGTAAAAAAAATGGAACTTATTGCTTTTCCGGATTTAGGTCCAGAAGCGATATATGAATTAGAAGTAGAAGATTTCCCAGTAATTGTTGCTTATGATATATATGGAAACTCGATTTTTCAAGAAGGATGATATTATGAAAGAAAAAGCTTTACAAATTCATGAATATGGAAAAATTTCAATTCAACCAACAGTAAAATTAGATAATGCGTATGATTTATCTCTAGCATATACACCAGGGGTTGCTTTTCCTTGTCAGGAGATTGCGAAAAATCCTGATTTAGTATATAAATATACATCTGTGGGACATATGGTATTAATCATTAGTGATGGAAGTGCTGTTTTAGGATTAGGAAATATCGGTGCTAAAGCAGCGATTCCAGTAATGGAAGGAAAAGCATTATTACTAAAAAAATTTGCTGGTCTTGATGCCTTTCCGCTTTGCTTAGATACCCAGGATGCTGAAGAGATAATTAAGATAGTTAAAGCGGTTGCATGTAATTGTGGGGGAATTATCTTAGAAGATATTTCAGCACCACGTTGCATTGAAATTGAACGAAGATTGCAAGAAGAATTAAATATTCCAGTTTTTCATGATGATCAACATGGAACTGCCATTGTCGTTGCTGCTGCTTTAATTAATGCAGCAAGACTCTTAAAAAAGAATCTTAATGAAATGCGAATCGTTGTTTCAGGAACAGGTGCAGCTGGCTCAGCAGTTATCAAGATCATTAAAAGTTTAGGTGTGAAAGAAATCAATGCATATAATAGAAGTGGTGTCATCGATAAAAGCAAATATCAAGAATATGGGGTTGTTGAAAGGGAATTATTAGATGATGGTTATATTTTAACACCACAAAATCATGATAATACTCTTGCAAGTATTGTGGCAGGAAGTGATGCTTTTATTGGTGTTAGTGCACCCAATTTATTAAAAAAAGAAGATATTGCAAGAATGAATGAAAATCCAATTGTTTTTGCATTAGCTAATCCAATTCCAGAAATATTACCAGAAGAAGCTAAAGCTGGAGGAGCGAAAGTAATTGGAACTGGTCGAAGTGATTATCCAAATCAAATTAATAATGTCCTTGCCTTTCCTGGTATTTTTAAAGGCGCACTATCAGCAAAAATCCCGCAAATATCAATTGATATGAAAATCGCTGCCGCAAAAGCCATTGCTTATTTAATTAAAGATGAAGAATTAACAAGTGATTACTTAATTCCATCAGTATTTGATGAAAGAGTTGTTGAAGTTGTTAGTCAAGCAATCATAAAATTAGGTTAATACCTAATTTTTTTGGTTAAAATACAATTTCATTCATAAAATATTATGGGTGAGATTTTTGATAAATGACTACATTAAAAAGTTAATATTAGTATTATTACTCGTAGTAACTGCTTATGTGTTTTTTTTATTGTTGCCTTATCTTGCGACGATTTTTCGTTTTGTTATCAAAATAATTACCCCTTTTATCATCGCTTTTGCAATTGCCTTTATCTTGCAACCAATTGTTTGCTTTTTTAATAAAAAAGGTTTATCCCGAGGATTATCGGTAGCAGTTGTCTTATTAATATTTGTTGCTGCAGTCATTTTAACTCTTGTTCTAACTGTACCGCATCTTGTTACTGAACTAAAATTATTGATTGCTAAGGTTCCCGATATTCTTGAAGACATCAAAGGTATCCTTGATGATTTTGCGAAACTATTTAAATTTTTACCTGAAAAATATCAACCAAATTATGAAAATGTTAATGGTTTTTTAAGTAAGTATATGTCGAAATTAGGGAAC
The DNA here is from genome assembly GCA_036562395.1 of Bacilli bacterium. Lineage (GTDB taxonomy): Bacteria > Bacillota_I > Bacilli_A > ML615J-28 > CAG-698 > DUOT01. Next base: position 3,255 of record DATCKF010000039.1, on the reverse strand, counting down.
ATTCCCGAAAACATCTTAAACAAGCTCACAAGTATTTTAAGCACGTTAGTTTTAGTACCAATGATTTTAATTTATTTTTTATTAGATTATGAAAAAATATTATGTGCATTGCGAAATTATTTAATCAAAAATAATAAAATTAGATTTAAAAATTATCTTGCAGATTTAAATAAAATCATGGGGTCATATTTTCGTGGTGTATTTTTAGTCATGATCATTCTTACCATTGCTTTTTCAATTGCATTTTTTATCATTGATTTAGAATTTGCAATTTTCTTTGGATTAATTATCGGTATTACTAATATTATTCCTTATGTTGGATCATATATTGGTGGCGCTTTTCCATTTGTTTTTGCTCTTGCTGAATCGCCACAAAAAGCATTCACAGTTCTAGCAATCAGCGTCGTCTTTCAAACTCTTGAATCAGATTTATTATCACCTTATATTCATAGTAAAAGAGTTAAAATTCATCCATTGATCGTCCTTTTCACATTAATTGTTTTTGGATCATTATTCGGTATCTTTGGAATGATGGTTGCTGTACCAATATTATCGATGATAAAAATCACTTTAAAACATTACCCATTACGTATTAAAAAGAAAAATTTGTAATATATTGTAATGGTGAGAGGATTTGAATTATAAATTATTAATCGAATTTACTGATTATATAATCGTATATCCGATTAGGTGGTATAATTTCATAAAAAGAGTGATAAGTAAAGCAACATTTTATTATAATACAATTATCATTCCCAAAAACGCATTAACCAAACATTTAAAAACATTTCAAGACATTATAACGATTCTTGAAAATAATAATATCATCACAAATAAGATTGAAAATGGTGATGTTATTATTCTTTATCTAAAAGAAAAAAAATATCGCCATATTTTTGATAGATGGTTACAAATAGTCGTTTTGAGGGCATGTTCAGATTTGTTTAATGAAGTAAAATGTAAGAAAATATTTGATGAAGACTTTTATATTATCGTTGGTGATCAAAAAATAGGTTTTAAAAATAAAAGTGATTATCATATCATCATTGGTTTAGAAAATAAAAAACAAAAAAATAGAATTATTTTTTCATATAATTATTATAATTTATGCCAAGACTTAAAGAATAATATTAATTTACAAAAATATCTAAAAAATGTATAATTATTACGAGGTGAAACATGAAAGAATACTTACTTAAATTTTTAGGATATTTACTATTAACAATTGCTTTTTATGCTTTATATATTGTCTTTGTTCAACGGAAAAAACAATATCCCCAAGAAATCGGTTATAAAGGTCAAGATAACTCCCAACGTCCTCAAGTGTTTAATAAAATGTGGTTTAAAATCATTGTCTTAATTATTTCTCTTGCATTTATTACAATCGGATGGATACTAGTATTTTGAAAACAAATGAAGTTGTAATTACCGATTTAACACATGAAGGATATGGGGTTGGAAAAGTTGATGGTTATCCGTTATTTATCCCTGGAGCAATGGTTGGAGAAATTGTAAAATATGAAGTTGAAAAGATGAATAAAAGTTATGGGACTGCAAAATTAATTGAGATTGTTAAGCCTAGTCCCCATCGCGTAAAACCAAGATGTAATATTTTTGGGGTTTGTGGCGGATGTGATTTAATGCATATGTCATATCAACAACAATTAGCATTTAAAGTTAAAATGGCTGAAGATAGTTTTCGGAAATTAGGCCATTTAAATTTAAGTGTTGATGAAATAATCGGTATGGACGAGCCTTATTATTATCGCAATAAAGTACAAATCCCTTTCGGTATGAGAAAAAATAAAGTAATCTGTGGGTATTATAAAAAGAAAAGTCATGAAATTGCTTCCTTTGATTATTGTTATATTCAACCCGAATATATAACTGAATTGATAACTTTTATTCGCAATCTTGCCAATGAATATAAAATTAGTGCATATGATGAAAAAGAACATCAAGGTGTTCTTCGTCATGTTTTAGTTCGTAATAATTATTTACATGAAATGATGATTGTTTTCATCACAAATACTGATAATATTCCTAATATTAATGAAATCATTAATAAAATTATAAAACGTTATCCGCAAGTTAAATCCATCATTCATAACATTAATAATAAGAAGACAAATGTGATATTAGGAGATAAATATCATGTCCTATATGGTAATGATTATTTAATTGATAAAATTCATGATTTACAATTTAAAATATCTTTCTATTCTTTCTTTCAAGTTAATTTAACGCAAACAGAAAAATTATATCAAAGAGTGTTAAATTATTTAAAACCAGCAAGTAATGATATTATTATTGATGGTTATTGTGGTGTTGGAACAATCACTTTAATGATTGCAAAATATTGCAAGCAAATTTATGGTATTGAAGTTGTTAATGAAGCTATTGAAAATGCCAAAGAAAATGCAAAACTAAATAATATTAACAATGCAACGTTTATCGTTGGAAAAGTTGAAGATGAAATAGGAAATCTTATTAATAATAAGATAACAGCGATTGTTTTAGATCCACCTCGAAAAGGGGTTGAAAAAGTTGTCATTGAAAAAATAATTGAAAACAATATTCATAAAATTGTTTATGTTTCATGTAATGTTGCCACATTAGCTCGTGATTTAAGTCTTTTAGCAAGTGATTATGATATCAAAAATGTGACACTTGTTGATATGTTTTGTCATACAGCGGATGTTGAAGCGGTAGCATTGCTTGAAAGAAAATAAATTTTCCGAACATCAGATGGTTATTTGACCATCTTTTATAATAATCATTGTATATGTTGTTAAATTATGGTATTATTTAATAGATAAAAGTGATGACAGGAGTGCAAAAAAGTTTTATCATAGACTTTCATTTTTAAGAAATACAATATCATAGGGGATATAATTAATATCAATAATAATGATTATTATTGATTATTATCATTTTGATATTTAATTTAATAATCAATTATAAAATAGGAGGAGGTTATATGGATTTTTATCATGGAAGTATTGTCGGAGGATTAAAAGAACTGAAACCTTTTGCTAATGAAGGTTCAAATCTCAAGGAACCTCTTGTTTATCTTACAACAAGTAAACAATTAGCCTTACATTATATCTTGGATGCTGAAACTCTGCGTGGCTAAAGCCAGCAGGTTCTAACGTACTTTCCAACTTCTGCACTAACCCGAAAGTATAGCACCACTAATTGGTTCCCGTTAGACTTTTACCACCAATTGTTCCTACGAACAAATTAACGGTAGTT
>DATCKF010000026.1:0-2774 GCA_036562395.1 Bacilli bacterium | reverse complement strand
GGACAATTAGAAGCAGAAGTATATGCTTTGGCTTTTAAAAATGTCTATACTTTTGGGCCAACATTTAGAGCAGAAAAATCAAATACAACTCGTCATGCTGCAGAATTCTGGATGATAGAACCTGAAATGGCTTATGCTGATTTAAATGATGATATGAATTTAATTGAAGAAATGCTTAAATATGTCATCGGATATATTATGGAGAATGCGAAAGAAGAACTTGAATTTTTTGATAAGTTTGTTTATCCAGGAAAGATTAAGCAATTACAAAATTTTTTAGATTCTGAAATTGTCCGTTTAGATTATCGAAAAGCCATTGAAATCTTTAATAATTCTGGCAAAAACTTTGCAAAGAAAATCAATTTTGGCGACGATCTAACAACTGAACATGAAAAATATTTGACTGATGAATATTTTCATGCTCCCGTCTTTGTAACAAATTGGCCAAAAGATATCAAAGCTTTCTATATGCGTATTAATGATGATCAAGAAACTGTTGCTGCTGTCGATTTATTAGTTCCAGGAGCAGGTGAACTAGTCGGTGGAAGCCAAAGAGAAGAACGCATTGATATTTTACTTCAACGCATGAAAGATTTAAACATTCCAAAAGAAAGTATGGAATGGTATTTAGATTTACGTCGTTATGGAAGTGTATATCACTCTGGTTTTGGTTTAGGTTTTGCAAGATTAATTATGTACGTTACAGGTGTTGAAAATATCCGTGATGTAATTCCATTTCCAAGAACAACAAATAACTGCGAATTCTAATGAAAATGAGCTCGAAAAATCAAGCTCATTTTTTATTTCCAAGAATCATAATTATCACTTAAACCCCATGAATGATCTAATTCATCGGTTTTTGTAATATAGATATTAAAATTACAATTTCTTGGTTTCATAGATGCTTCAATATAGAAATACTTACCAATAGTTCCATCTACATAACTCTCTGCATCAGGTAATACTTCACCATTGTACTCAATATCATATGCATACATATGACCATTATCATCACTTATCACAAGATCAAATAGATAAAAACCACTTAAATTTGGTGCAAATTGATATTGATAATTATTACCACAAATCGTTTTAAATAACGTAGCTTTATTATTTATATCAATAATCTTCTTAAAAATAGGGAATTCTCGAACATTTGCGATTGGTAATGTTAAAACTTCAAGATCCGTTTTTACATTCTTAATATTAATTAAGATTGTTTTATAATATAACTCACTATTTTCTACTGGAATGATTTCCCCATTTTGTACAAAATACACATTAAATGTAAATGATACATTATATAAAGCATCAGTAATATGTATATGATAATAAACTAACGTTTCTTGATCTTCAGATGTAACCCGATAAGTCACAACATTATTAAAGCGATAATCAGCAGCAAGCATATTTATTAATTCTTGGCTAGACGTACTATTTACTTCTGGAGTCCAGGTATCATTAACACGTCGCGAAATAGTTGCCCCGATAGGTAAGAAATCAACTAATTCTGGAAGATATGAATTTACATTAAACCTAAGGACATAAGTATTAATACGGAAATTGAAGATCTTATTTTTAGCTCCATCATAATCAATTCCTTCATCATAGAAATCTAGATTATAAATAGAATCATCTTTTAATTCCCCATTTCCATATGCTTCACCGATTTCATAAATCGCTTCAGGAAAATTACTAAATGTCACATTCCTTAAATATGCATCTTGCCCTCTTAACTTTTCAACATCTAAATTAAATGTCTTAAGTATCGCATCACCACGAACATAAGAAATGGTAAAGAAGTAATTACCTGGGTTTGCGTCTAATCCAAAATGAATTTCTAAATATTCCCCACAAGTATAACTGATATCTTTTGTTTCTTTATTACCATTGTATCCTTGATAATCAAAGCTGATAATAAATCGGTTAGTTCCTGATAATGTATATAAATATTCATCAATTCCAAAGTCAATTGATATTTTACTTTTCTCTTCACGAAGAACTTTTAAATCCGTAATACTTGCAGGTACTTGATTTTGATATATGTTTTTAATATCAAAATCAACTTCAATAATTTGATGAGTATAATCTTGATATGTTGAATTGTCTTCACTTCGGACACGATATCTTAATTCATATACATAATAACCATTATCAGTGGTTGTTGATAAGAAATTAACACTAACTAAAGTCCCTGATACTTTTAATTTAATATTCAAATAACTTAACAAATATGTATTTTCATTTAAATATGATTCATCACTATCAAGTAAAGTCCAAGTAATATTATGTAAATTAAGATCAGTACCAAATTTAATATATGATGTAAATTGCTTATTTAATACTTCTAATTGATTATCATTCTCATACACTTTAAAAGTCTCGATTGTTTTACTTGCATTTAAGTAGAAATCTAATGTAAAAACATCACTATTTTTAAAATATTTATATTTTAATGTATACTTTCCAGATTTTAAATATTTACTTGCTGTAATTGTAAAGTAAATATTATTTCCGGGCGCTGAATTCAACTCATAATATTTTGGATTAACTTCTTGATTACCATAATATAAACTAATATATTTCATGGAATAATCTTTTGGAAGAATATCTTTTGTCACTTTAAAAGTTATTCCAATCACTTCATCAACATAAATATCCTTATTCTTTAAAGAATTATAATTATAATATTTTCCATCAATTATTATTTTATCTTCTTTAATAACTCCACTCGAATTGCTGCTTGAATCAACACAAGGAGTATAGATGAAATA
>DATCKF010000014.1:0-4280 GCA_036562395.1 Bacilli bacterium | reverse complement strand
GTTATTTTTATTTTTATTCCTTTAGTTGCACATGTTCTTTGATTCTTTACTTCAAGAATTTCAATATCAAAAAACTCTTTGGAATCACCATGAACTACTGTTAATAATTGGGCTTTTCCGGGACGTACATTTTTGGCTGCTTGAACTTTAACTTGCTTTCCGTTACCAACATTATTGATCGTTCCAAAAACACCAATTTCAGTATTTTTGGAAATTGTACCGATTAATGTATCAGAAAGGACAGCATTCTTTTCACCAGGTACACCCGGCGAGGCTTTTCTAATGCTTTTAATTGTAGAAAGCAACAGTTGGCCATTATTTTCTCCATTTGCGACACTATGCCCTAAAGCTCCATAAGTTTTTGTTACGGGATCAATATAGGTTAATGTACCAACTCCTAATATTTTATCTTTAACATATAAACCGAGGCTTTCTTTCCCATGCTTATTGACGTAAACATTAATATCAGTGTAGACATATGATTCGCCATTCCGTAGGATTTTTAATTTGACTTTTTCTTTCTTCACAATGTTTTTCGCAATATCAGCATTGCTTTCTACTTTTTGGTCATCAATGCTTATTATAATATCTCCTTCTTGAATATCAGAAAATTTCCATGGAGATACTTTTTTATTATCCACGGTATCGACATCATAAAAGCCAACAACATGAACTTTAGAATTCAGTTGTAAGCCGATTGATTCGCCACCGAGAATAACAACCTTATTAAATTCTGCAGCATTGATTCCGAGATTAAAAGCACAAATTAAGAAAGATAAAATAATAAGGCTTAATATTTTTCTTATAGATATACCTCCTTTCGTATATAGTATGCTCGAAAGAAGGAATTTAAAAAGCACCATTAAAAATTGGCATTGGTGCTTAATAATTCTTTTGCAAGAGCTAAACTTGCGGAAGTTGGTTCACCTTTTGAAATCATTTCCGCAATTTCATATACTCTTTCATCATTATTTAAAATTTTAATTTTCGTAAATGTCCGATTATCAATTATTTCTTTCGCAATTTTTAAATGATGATCAGCTATTGATGCAACTTGAGGGAGGTGAGTAATACATAAAACTTGTGATTTTTGCGAAATAAATTTAATTTTTTCTGCAATACTAAAAGCAACAGAACCACTGACACCATTATCAATTTCATCAAATATTTTTGTTTGTAAAGGAATTTTATCACCAATAATTGTTTTTAAAGCTAACATAAAGCGTGATAATTCTCCACCAGAAGCTATTTTTGATAAAGGTTTAACAGGCTCACCTTTATTAAATGAAACTAAAAAATCTACTTCATCAATTCCTCGATTATTAAAAGGCACTTCTTTAAATTCGACTTCAAAAATTACATTTTTTAATTGTAAATCTTCAAGATGTTTTTTGATGTTTAATGACAATTGTTTGCTGATTTCTTTTCTTTTTGCACTTATATTTTTCGCAATCTCTAAAGTTTTAATGTATGAAGCATCAAGCTTTCTTTTAATTTCCTGCAAATAAAAATCATAATTATCAATTAAATTAATTTCTTCTTTGATTTTTTGAAAATATGCAATAATTTCCTCAGTATTTTTTTGATATTTACGTTTAAAACTAGAATAAATACTTAGTCTTGAATTGATTTCTTCCAATCGTTCAGGATCAAATTCACCTTTATTTTTAAATTCAGGATTATCTAAGATTGCTTCTAATGTATAATAGCATTCTTCAACATTTTTTCGAATCTGGGAAAATTTTTCATTATAACTTTCTAATTTTTTTAAGGCTGTAAGGGAACGATAAATATTATCAAGTACATCGCCATGATAAATTTCATTGATTTCATTTATTAATGATGAAACTTGTTCAAAATTAGACAAATATGCAAATTCATTTTTTAGATCTTCTTCTTCAGTTATTGATAAATTTGCTTTTTCAAATTCATTTAGTTGAAAGCGTAAAAATTCTTCTTTCTCTTTACTTTCTTGACTTTTAGCAAGTAAATTTTGATATTCATTTGCTAATTTTTGATATTCTTTATAATTTTTTTGATAATCTATTAATTCATTTTGAATATCTTCATTAGTAATAAATTGCAAATAATTACTTGGATTAATTAATCCCAATGTATCATGTTGTGAATGAATATCACCTATGTATTGACTTATTTGCATTAATTGATTTAATGATACTATGGTATTATTAATCCGACATGTACTTTTTCCACTCCGATATAATTCACGACGGATAAATAAATAATCTTCTTCACTATATTCTATCCCGAATTCCGCTAGATATTTATTGATTTCCTGATTATAATTTGAAAAAATACCTTCAATTTCAGCTTTATTTTCACCATATCTTATTAAATCAGTAGATGCGCGATTACCAAACAATAAACCTATCGCATCAATGATTAATGATTTTCCAGCACCTGTTTCTCCTGTTAAAACTGTCATTCCCTTTTGGAAATCAATCTGAATATTATCGATAATTGCGAAATTTTTTACTGTTAGAGATAATAACATATTCACCTCTTATAATTTATTCATTATACTTTCAACATCAATTTGCAATTCTTTTCTTAATTCAGCAGTAGTTCCAGCGTCTAAATATTGATCTTCAACACCATAGGTTTCAATTTGTAAATTTAAATGATAATCATTATTCGCTTTTAAAATCATTGAACCTAAGGATCCATTTTTGATTACTTCTTCAACAACCATCACTCTTGTGTTTTTCAATTTTTGCAACATATTAATATCTAATGGTTTAATAAAGCGAGCATTAATTAAACCAATATTATCTGGTAATTTTTCTATAAATTCATTAACGATATCACCATAAGTAATGATATTTACTTTATTTATTGGTTTTTCTTCTACCCAAGTTCCAAGTTCTATTTCTTCATCAAAATAAGAGATGTTTTTTGTTTTACTTTTTGCATAACGAATTACGACTGGACCTTGATATTTCAAAGCAAATTTAAATAAATTATAAGCTTCATGTAAATCTTTTGGCATCGTAATGATGATATTAGGTAAATGTGAAAGGAAAGAAATATCGAAAATACCTTGATGTGTTGAACCATCTCCTCCATTAAGACCAGCACGATCAACTAAGAAAATGACATGATTATTGCTTCGACAAACATCATGATTTATTTGATCATATGCACGTTGCATAAAGGTTGAATAAATAGAAACAATTGGTATAACGTTATTCCTTGCCATTGCTGCTGCCATGACTACAGCATGCTCTTCCGCTATCCCCACATCAATTAATCGTGTTGGAAAGGCTTTTTGAAAATCTTTTAATCTTGAACCTTCAATCATTGCTGGGGTAATAACTTGAAAGTTATCATTTTTCTTTGCACATTCAACGAGAATATTACAAATCCCTTGCCCCCAAGAAATTATCCCATTTCGTGGTTGCGAAATTGGTTTACCTGTTTCGATATTAAAAGGTTTCACACCATGCCAATATCCAGTATCATCATATTCAGAATATGGATAACCTTTTCCTTTATTAGTTTTAACATGCAAGATAATCGATTGTTTGCAGTTTTTCGCAAATGTAAAATACTTAACTAACTCAGCAATATTATGACCATCTATTGGTCCATAATATTTAAAGCCTAATGTTGAAAAGATGTTGTCACCATAAACAAAGGACCGAAAAGCAACTTTCACACTCCGAAATAAACGATGTAGAAAATTAGGAGTAACTTTTTTAAAGAAAAAATATGACTTTCGAATACGGATTTTATTAAATTTTTTTGCTAGGCTCCCAACATTTCTTGATATTGACATATCATTATCATTAAAAATGATAATGGCTTTTTGATGACTTTGCGATCCTAAATAATTTAATCCTTCAAAAGAAAGACCATTTTGAATAGAACCATCACCAACAATAGTGATGACTTCACCCATATCAACACCAGATGCTTTAGCTTCTAAGAAACCAGCTGCTGCTGATAAAGCAGTTGAAGAATGTCCTGCTTCCCAAACATCATGTTCACTTTCAGAATATTTGAGAAACGCTCCTAATCCATCTTTTTTTCGTAATTTTGCAAAATCTTTTGCTCTTCCAGTTAAAATTTTGTGAGTATATCCTTGATGTCCAACATCAAATATAAACTTATCATATGGGCTATTAAAAACATAGTGTAAAGCCACCGTCATTTCCACAACCCCTAAATTAGAAGATAAATGACCTCCTGTTTTACTAACTTGTTCGATGATGAATTCACGAATTTCATCGCTTAAATCTTGTAATTCTTTAATTGAT
>DATCKF010000007.1:0-6022 GCA_036562395.1 Bacilli bacterium | reverse complement strand
CAATTATGGGTCATGTTGACCATGGAAAGACAACCCTTCTTGATACCATCCGTAATAGTCGTGTTGCTTTAGGTGAAGCAGGAGGTATTACTCAACATATTGGTGCTTATCAAGTTAATAAAAATAATAAGTTGATTACATTTATTGATACACCAGGGCATGCAGCTTTTACAGAAATGCGTTCACGTGGTGCAGAAATAACTGATATTGTTGTTTTGGTTGTTGCTGCAGATGATGGCGTTATGCCACAAACTATTGAAGCAATTGAACATGCGAAAGCAGCAAAAGTCCCAATCATTGTTGCTGTAAACAAAATGGATAAACCTAGTGCTAATCCTGAAAGAATAAAACAAGAACTTGCTAATTATGGTTTGTTAAGTGAAGACTGGGGTGGAGATACAATCTTTGTACCTATTTCCGCATTAAAAAATCAAGGTGTTGATGAATTACTTGATATGATCTTATTGGTTGCGGAAATGCAAGATTTAAAAGCTAATCCAAACCGTTTAGGAATTGGAACAGTGCTTGAAGCAAAACTTGATAAAGGTCGTGGCGTTGTTGCAACATTGCTTGTAAAAAATGGATCGATCAAAGTTGGAGATCCAATAGTTGTCGGAAATACATATGGTAAAGTACGAGCGATGACCGATGAAAATCGAACTGATATTCAAGTAGCTCTTCCTTCAAAAGCAGTTGAGGTCATGGGAATTACGGAAGTTCCAAATGCTGGAGATCCTTTCATGGTCTTCGAAGATGAAAAAACTGCACGTTTAATTGCTGAACATCGAGCTTTACGTGCTCATGAGCAAGAATTAGGTGGTAGAAGCGTTACCCTTGCTAACATCTTTGAAGATAAGGAAGGCGAGAAAGACTTAAAATTAATCATTAAAGGTGACGTTCAAGGATCTATTGAAGCATTAAAGAATTCTCTTTCAAAACTTGAAGTTGAAGGCGTTAAAGTTGATATCGTACGTAGTGCTGTTGGTACAGTAACAGAAACTGATATATCTTTAGCAATCGCTGCAAATGCCATTATTATCGGTTTTAATATTCGTCCACAATCCAAAATTCTTGAATATGCAAAAGAAAAAGGGGTTGAGGTTCGCTTATATAATATCATCTATAAATTATTAGAAGATATTGAAGCAGCGATGAAAGGTATGCTTGATCCTGTTTATGAAGAAGCGGTTATCGGAGAAGCTGAAGTTCGTCAAACATTCAAAGTCTCGAAAGTTGGAACAATTGCAGGATGTTATGTTACAAATGGTGTAATTACTCGTAACAGTCAAGTTCGTCTTATCCGTGATAGTATTGTCATTTATACAGGTAATATTTCCACTCTTAAACGTTTTAAAGATGATGTTCGCGAAGTAAAAGCGGGATATGAATGTGGATTAACAATCGAAAACTATAATGACATCAAAGAAGGCGATGTTATTGAAGCATTTGTTATGAAGAAGGTGGAATAATGGCATATAAAAAAGAACGTTTGGAAAAAACAATTGAAAAAGAGATAAGTCGAATAATTGTCAATGAAATCAAAGATGATCGTTTAAAATTTGTAACCATTACTAAAGCTTATTTGAATGATGATTTATCGATTGCAACTGTTTATTATAGTGTTTTAGGAAATCCTAATCAAATTGAAAATACCAAGGAATTATTACAAGAAGCAAAAGGATTTATTAAAACCCTTTTAAGCAAACGTTTAGAAATCCGTAAAACTCCTGAATTACGATTCAAATATGATGAATCATTTGAATACGGAAATCGAATTGAAAATATTTTAAAAGAAATTGAAAAAAATAACTAAAGGTTCGTATCGAGCCTTTTTTTATTAGTTGTAATATTAAACTTTCTATGATAGAATATAAAAGTAGTGTGGTAGATTATGATAAAAGAAAAATTGCAAACTCTTCCTCATAAACCAGGATGTTACTTGATGAAAGATATTGAAGGTACGATTATATATGTTGGAAAAGCTAAAGATTTATATAACCGTGTTCGCAGTTATTTCATTGGCAGTCATGATGCGAAAACAACAAAATTAGTATCTTTAATTCATGATTTTGAATATATTATTACATCAAGTGAAACAGAAGCATTTATTTTGGAAATGAATTTAATTAAAAAATATGATCCAAAATATAATATCATGTTAACTGATGATAAAACATATCCTTATATTTGCGTGACGGATGAAGTATATCCACGAATCTTATATTCTCGTGATATTAATAAGAAACTTGGGAAATACTATGGACCATATCCGAATGCGAAAGCAGCAAAAGAGATTGTTGAAATGTTGAATAAAATGTATCCGTTTCGTAAATGTCGGATATTACCTAAACGAGAATGTTTATATTATCATATAGGTTTATGTCTTGCTCCATGCATTAAAAAAATTCATCCTTCCCAATATGAAGAGATGAAAGTAAAAGTCCATAATATTTTAAAAGGAAATGCTAAAGCAGAAATAAAAAGCTTTGAAATCTTGATGAATGAAGCAGCAAGTAAATTAAATTATGAAAAAGCAATTGAATATCGCAATTTAATTAATGACCTTGAAGTCATTAGTGAAAAACAAAAAATGGCTGGATTTCAACTTGACACCGATTGTTTTGCATATTATGCTAATGATGAATTCATAAGTATTCAAGTTTTTCACTTGCGTGATGGAAATATGATTGAAAGAAGTGGCTTCTTGTTTGATAATTATGGAAATGAAGAAGACATTTTCCAAGAATTTATTGTGAAGTTTTATCAAGAACAAAACAATCCCCTTCCAAGATTAATTTTAGTTAGCCGCGGAAATCAGGAAGCTTTAGAATCATCTTTAGGACAAATTGTTCAAATCCCGCAAAAAGGGAAAAAATATGAATTAATTAAATTAGTTGAAGAAAATGCGAAGAATCGAATTGAAGTTTTAATTAAAAAACGTGAATATGAATATCAAAAAACAGGCGGAGCAACTAACGCTTTAGGAGAATTATTAGGTATTGATAATTTAAGGGTTATTGAAGCTTTCGACAATTCGAATATTTCCGGAACAAATGCTGTCAGTGCGATGGTTGTATTTGTTGATGGGAAACCGAAAAAGAACTTATATCGCAAATATAAATTAAGTTCAGCTTCTAAAGGTGATCCGCAAATGATGTATGAAGTAATTTACAGACGTTATCAAAATCCTGAGAATAATCCTGATTTAATTATTGTTGATGGTGGCCTATCGCAAGTCAACAGTGCGAATAAAGCATTAAATGAATTAAATCGTGATTTAGAAGTAATAGGACTTATAAAAGATGATAAACATCGCACAAAATCTATATTATATAATAATGAAATTATAGATGTTGAAAAAAATAGTTTTGAATTTCATTTACTAGAAAGAATTCAAGAAGAAGTGCATCGTTTTGCAGTCTCTTATTTTCATAAAACGCATTCGAAATCGACTTTCTCATCGCAACTTGATAATATTAAAGGAATTGGAAAAGTAAAAAAAGCGCAAATTTTGAGAATTTTAGGTGAAGATAACTTTGAAGAAAAACTAAAATCTTTAAAATTAACAGAGACACAAATCCAGGAAGTTTTAAAACTGTTAAGTAGCAATTAAAATCACCCTTGCATATTATAACTTAGGGAGGGATTAAATTGCGATCACACTTTTTAACAGCACGAGAGAAAGAAATATTTGATCTATTAGTGCAAAATCATGACACATTAGAAATTTCTGATAAATTAAACATTAGTGAAAAAACGGTTCGAAATCATATATCTAACGTTATTCAAAAGTTAGGTGTTAAAGGGCGCAGTCAAGCTATCTTAGAACTGATAAGGATTGGCGAGCTGAAGTTGTAGAAAGGAATAAAGATGAAAATATACGGCAAGGTTTACAGTGTAAATAAAAAAGAACGAATAATATCTATAATCATCAATAATCGACTAGAATTCTTTCATATGTCTAACAAAATTATGAGAGATTTTAAGGCGTATCTATATAAAAAACCTTATGTGTTTTTAGATGTTGAAGATGAGAAAACACTTATAAATCGCTATAAATGTTACCATATAAATTATTTCATTAAAATTATTGTTCCACGAAGAACACGTAGTAATGTCTATTACGATTTGTCAATGATTAGGCGTAGTATAAAATCATTGATGAATCGTATTGGCATGAAAATGTTCCTTGACTTGGAATTTAGTTTACCAACAAGTAATCAAAGACATATCCCTGAGATCGTCCAATACGGAATGATAATTGAGAATGCTGATGGTGACATAATATTCGAGGATTCTTCACTTGTAAAGCCGATGCGTCGAAGTTCATTAAATAAAAGAACTTTGAAATTCTTATCTTTAGAATATAAACATTTCAATAAAGCTTGTAGCTATATTGAGTTTTACCAATTACTTGAACGATGCATAAGAGATTATGATGTAAAAATAATTGCATGGGGTAAAAATGATATTATCGCGCTTGAAAAGTCATTTAAAATTAATCACCTAAAACCATTAGATGTTCAAAATAGATATATGAACTTAATGCAAATTATGAAAAACTATTATAATTATAAACAGGAACAGGGACTTTTTAGTACCTATCAAGAGTTAACTAATTCTAAAGATGTGATTCAAACTCACGATGCATTTGAAGATGCATTAATAACTCGTGAGATATTCCATCTCTTCAAACAGAAAATTAACGAGGATGAATACTAAAAAGTCCCGTTTATTACTAATCCCTTGTGTATTTCTCTCTCTTATTAAACATAAGCGTTATGCTTATGTTTTTTTATTAAAAAAAACGGTTTACACCGTTTTTACTTCCATAATGATCGGAATAATGATAGGTTTTCTTTCCGTTAATTCATAAATATAATTACTTAATTCATTGGAAATAAAACCTTTGACTGAAGTATAGTTTGGAACTTTATGTGTTTTTAAATAACGATCTAAAGTTGCTTTAGCTTTGATTTGAATATTATTAACTAATTCTTCCGCATTTTTCATATAAATAAAACCTCGGGAAACAATCGCTGGATTGGCGATTTGTTGATGATTGTGGACAGTAAAGATTGCTGTTACCATTCCATCTTCAGCTAATAATTTTCGTTCCTTAATAATTGTTCCATCAACGATATGACTGCTTGAATCAATATATATCGTTCCTGATTTAACTTGATTTTCAACTGTTGCGCCTTTTTTGCTGATGGTTAAAACTTCACCTTTATCAAGAGCAAAGCAATTTTTCTTATCTACTCCGGTTTGAATTGCAAGTTCGATATGACGTCTTTGCATTGCATATTCTCCATGAATTGGAACAAAATATTGAGGTTTTGTTAAGACGAGCATTAATTTGAGTTCATTTTGGGAAGCATGACCAGAAGTATGGGTATCTGTTAATGGGCTGTTGACAATAACCTCAGCTCCTGCTTTAAATAATTTATTGATCGTTTTATTAATGCTTTCTTGATTGCCAGGGATTGCGGAAGAGGAGAAGACGATTGTATCTCCAGGAATGATTTTGATTTGACGATGTGTCCCATCGGCGATTCTTGATAAGGCGGCAAGCGGTTCACCTTGAGATCCTGTACAAAGGATGGTGATTTTATTTGGTGGTAAATGAGGAAATTCTTGAGGACTAATAAAGGTTCCTTCTGGAGCTTTAATATATCCTAACTCTTGCCCAACAGCAATTGTTTTTTCCATGCTTCGGCCAAAGACAATTAACTTGCGACCATTAATGACACTTGCTTCAACAATCTGTTGCACACGATAGACGTTTGAGGCAAATGTAGCCACAATTATGCGCCCTTTGATATGGGAAAAGATTGTACGGATATTGCTGCCGATTTCTTTTTCGGAAGGTGATTGATCTTTAATTTGTGCATTTGTACTATCAGATAGTAGTAAGACGACGCCTTTTTGACCATAGGCAGTTAATTTATGATAATCAGCTTGTTGTCCTAAAGGTGTTAAGTCAAATTTAAAGTCTCCGGTATGAAGGATATATCCATAC
>DATCKF010000173.1:0-5301 GCA_036562395.1 Bacilli bacterium | reverse complement strand
TTCACCAATTACAGCTGTAATTGATGGAACAAAACGTCTTTTAAAAATCAATAGCCACCATTATTATGGGGAGTATTAGAGGTGTAAAATGGCAGAAAATATGCAACTTGGTATTGATTTAGGTACCACAAATTTATTAGTATACCTTGGAAAGAAAGGTATTGTTTTCAATGAACCTTCAGTTATTGCCTTCGACCATGAAAGTGGTAAAATCGTTGCTGCTGGCGAAGATGCACATAAGATGATTGGAAAAGTTCATAACAAAATATCTGTCATTAAACCATTACAAAATGGTGTCATTAGTGATATGAAAGCTGCAAAATCCCTATTAACATATGTATTACAAAAAGTTCAAAATCTAACTACAAAAGAATTATCTAAGGCTTCAGCTGTTATGTGCTGTCCATCTGAAGTAACAAAGATAGAACGTGACATTATGGCTGAGCTTGCGAAAGAAATGGGGATTACTGATATTTTTATTGAAGAAGAAATTAAAGCTGGCGCATTAGGTGCAAACATTGATATTTTTAAATCTCGTGGCGTTATGATGGTTGATATTGGTGGTGGAACTACCGATGTTGGTGTCCTATCATTTGGTGATATTGTTCTTTCAAGGACAATTAGAATGGCAGGAAACTTTATCGATTCAGAAATTGCAAAATTAATTAAGAAAAATGAGCGAGTTGAAATTGGTGAATTAACAAGTGAAAGAGCCAAAATTGAACTTGCCGACTTAAGAGAAAATGCCCCAATAATAACTAATCGTTATGCTGGACGAGATATCGTTCGTGGAATTCCTAAATATATTAACATTTCAAGCACGGATATTTTACAAGTATTAGTACCAGTATTTGAAGATATAGTAACTTTAATTAAAGCTTTATTAAAAGATACTCCACCAGAATTATCAGCAGATATTTATCAAAATGGTATCTTATTATCAGGTGGAGGAGCCTTAATCAGAGGTGCTGATGAGTTTATCTCTAAACGAGTATTCGTTCCAGTACGAGTAGTAAGTAATCCATTAACATGTGTAGCTGAAGGATCAAAATATTTACTCAAGAACCGTGGGGATTATTTAGTTAATCCACTACAATTATAAAGAGGTGAAATTATGAATTTAAAGAAACCACTTAAATCGAAGAAGAATTGTAAGATTGGTATTGACTTAGGTACAGCAAATCTCCTTGTTTATGTTGATGGAGAAGGAATCATCTTCAATGAACCTTCAGTTATAGCAATGGATTATGAAACAGGTGAGGTAATTGCTGTTGGTCATAGTGCGGCAAAAATGATTGGTAGAAATCATGATGGAATTAGAGTAGTAAGTCCATTAAATCAAGGCGTTATTTCTGATATGGATGCCGCTAAAAACCTACTTTTAATAGCAATTAGAAAAGCTGAAAAAACAGATATTAACTTAGCAACAGCTACATGTTTAATTTGCTGCCCATCTGAAGTAACACAAATTGAACGTACAGCGATGATAGATTTAGCACATAATTTAGGTATCCCTGATGTCTTCATCGAAGAAGAAGTTAAAGCTGGTGGCATCGGTGTTGGTATTGATATTTATGGATCAACTGGTTCAATGGTTATTGATATCGGTGGTGGATCTGCAGATATCGGTGTTCTATCATTAGGTGATATCGTCGTTAGTGAATCAATTAGAATTGCAGGAAATTATTTTGATAAAGAAATCATTGACTATTTACAATATACTCATGGATTATTAATCGGTAAAAGTACTGCAAAGAGAATTAAAGAAGAAATTGGTACTTTACGCGAAAATCTCGAAGAAGAGTTAACAACACTTGCTAAAGGTCGTGATGTTGTAACTGGTCTACCTCGTAAGATTGAAATTAAACAATCTGAAATTCGCGAAGTATTAAAACCTCCATTTGAAAGTATTGCGAATACAGTATTAAAAGTATTACAAAATACTCCAGCTGAATTGTCATCTGACATTATCGAACGTGGAATCGTTTTAAACGGTGGAGGTGCTTTAATCGATGGTGCTGATGAATTCTTCAGAAATCGCATTGGATTGAATGTAAAAATAGCACCAAATCCATTAACTTCAATAGTTGAGGGAACAAAAGTATTACTTAAAAATCGTGGAAATTACTACGTTAAACCGGTAGATTAGAAAATGAAAAAAATTGTTATATCAATGGATAATATTAACCGTAAATTTCATAAAAAAGATCTTCGAAACTTTTATGTTTTATTCATCGAAGTTTCAAATTTACAAATATATAGTCAATTTTACGATATAACAATAAGCGAAAAAATCATTAAAGCAATCTATGATGACTTAATCAATATATTTGGCCGAAATAGTGTTTTCCTATACAATTCATATCAAATAATTGTTATTCGCGAATTTGAAAATAAAGTAATTATTGATAAGGGTCGACGTTACGATGAACAAAGACGATTAGCCCAAAATATAATCAATTATATATGTAATCGCCACTATTCCCTAGGCGCTCAAAATCAATATTATAAAGCGTCATTAACAATAGGCGTTGGCTCTAAAGGTTTGATTGATAGGGATAACACTATTTCCCAAATCATCCGTCTAGCGCATTTTGCGATGATTAAAGCAAAAGAAAGTAAAATTCCAGTTCTTGTTGCCAATGATGAATTACGAATCATTAAA
Organism: Bacilli bacterium; assembly: GCA_036562395.1. Classification (GTDB taxonomy): domain Bacteria; phylum Bacillota_I; class Bacilli_A; order ML615J-28; family CAG-698; genus DUOT01. Next base: position 2,636 of record DATCKF010000173.1, on the reverse strand, counting down.
CAAGATTTAGATACATTAAATCAAGAAATTGAAAAAGGGTTTACACTAGATGAGTTTCAACCCTTTTTCATGCCTACAATCGATCCAAAAACGATGAAAATTATTGGTTGTGAAAGCTTGGTTCGTTGGACGAAAGATAAATATCGAATAATCGAAGCGAGCAAGTTTTATGATATTGCTAATGAGAAAAATCTCATTGAGAAAATTGATGAACGGATTATTACGAAAACTTTTCTTGCTTATAATAGTTGGATGAAAAAAGGATTGATTAATGATAATTTCCGAATCACCCTCAACTTAAGCAAGACATCATTAATTAAGTTTTCCATTCAAGATGTTCTCGATTTAATTTCGAAATACAATATCAAAGCTGAAAATATCGAATTTGATATTTCGCTTGAAAACAACCTATCAAAAGAAGAAATTGATGCAACGGCAAGACTAAAAAGTTTTGGGTTTAAAGTTGCATGTGATGTTTTAGGATCAACAAATATTTCTCTACCGATATTATCCGAAATCGATGTTGCAACAATCAAATTTGGATTTGTTTCACAGGGGTTTGCGAAAAACTTTGATAATGCTGTAAAACTTTATAGCGCCCTTATTAAAGTCGCAAAAGTGTTGAATTATCAAGTGATGACAAAAGGAATTGAAAATTATCAAGAATTAATTTTTGCAAGAGAAATGGATGTTGATTTAGTCCAAGGTTATTACTTTACCAAACCATTAGATGAGAGTAATTTTGAAATTTTTCTTAATAAATATAAAGACGGTTATGAATTTTAATAAGGTCCTTCGGGACCTTTTTTCATAATAACGCTTTCTTTTTTGCTCTTTTTAGTGTATAATAACTATGTAAAAGGAGAGAGGCATAATGAATTTGAAAAAAATTATATTTATCATATTAATAGGATTAGGCATTCTAAGTGGCTGTGCTCCCAAAGATAAACCCGTTGGTGGCGAATCTAATATAGAGGATATTAATGCATGGGTTAAAGAGACAGTCCCAACGGAAACTTTTGATGATTTAGAATTACCTTTAACTCATCCAGAGTTAGGAGGAAACATTGTTTGGAGTTCTACTGATCAAACAATTATATCAGATGCAGGCGAAATCACTTTAGAAAAAGGAAGCGCTGATGCGATCTTAAATTATACTATTACTCTTGATGATCAAAATAAAAGTGATTTTCTAGTTATAAAAGTATATAGTTTAACATTAGATGAAGTTGCCCAAAAGTTTGAACAACAATTTGCCGGTGCGATTGCTCGTGATTATAATGTGAAAACAGATTTTGATGGTTATAAAGTTTCATGGACTTCAAGTAATCCAAATCTTTTTTCAAATGAAGGTAAATATAATAAGCCAAGTAATGATACTTTAATTACAATTAATTATGAAGTTGCCATTAATAATCATAAAGAAACATATCAATTTGAAATAATTGTGAAAGGGTTATTGGTTTCTGAAAAACGAGCTATTATTGTTGATTGGATTAATGATGAATATTTACCATCAAAATTAATTACTGAAGAAATTCAACTTCCAACATATAATGAACAATTTGAAGCGCCAATTCATTGGGAATCAAGTAATCCAAATGTCATTTCTAGTGATGGAAAAGTAACAAGATATCCATTTGATCGTTATGTATCAATTCGTGGTGTGGCTAGAGTTCAAGATGTTGATATTGATTTTACGATTTCCGTAATTGTTGCTGCTGAAAATGTTTCATCGAAGCAAGAAAAAATTAATGCATTTCTAGATGCAATTGCCTTAAAAGAAATAGGAAAATTAACTTTTGCTTCATATGCAAATATTAACCAAACATATAATTTCTTACCATTCTATGAAAATGTTCCTGCACCAGTTGTACAGCAGATTATGCCAAAGAATAGTGAACGTCCTGAAGGTGTTGAAGGAAGTCGTCCAGGGACAAAAATGACAAGTGTTGAATTTATTACTATTCATGACACTGCAAGTACCTCAAGCGGAGCAACAGCAAAAATGCATGCTGATTTATTAGTACGTGGATATATTGCATCATGGCATTTTGCTGTTGATGAAGATGGAGCATATCAAAGCATACCTTTAGATGAAATTGCATGGCATGCAGGTGATGGCACGCGTTACTTTGGATTAACAGATACAGGCGTTAAAGCAAGTGGCCCATACCCTGAAATATCGATATCTGAAGATGGCTATTTTACAATCAATGGTGAAAAGTCAACTGTTAAAGCACCGACATCAGGCGGAAGAATTCTTAAAGGAAGTGATATTACTCCTTCGGGAATTTATACTGAAGTTGGTGAAAATGGCAATTATTATATTAATAATACATACTACAATACTTATTATGGAAAAATCTCGAACCATGGTGGTAACCGTAACTCTATTGGTATTGAATCTTGTGTTAATAACGGAAGTAATTATCAAATGACTGTTAGACACCTAGCAAAATTGGTTGCGGAATTATTGATTATGAATGATTTAGGAGTTGAGCGTGTTTTACAACACAATAACTTCAGCGGTAAACCATGTCCTAATTCGATTCGTAATACAGGTTATTGGGATAATTTCTTAGATTTAGTATCACTTGAGAAATTTGCGAAAGAAGAACTTGAAGATGTTGAAA
>DATCKF010000172.1:0-6149 GCA_036562395.1 Bacilli bacterium | reverse complement strand
ATATTCTGGAAGAGTTGAAACTCCACCAATTCCGCTCATTAAGACAATATGACCATCAAAATAGACAACCAAAATAAAAGGTCCATTGGGACCTTTTTTAAAATGCATCATATATAAAGTTTTTCTTAAAGTAAAATACTTTTTTAATATTTTCGTGGTTATTATATATTTTAATATTATCAAAATGAGAATAATCTTGATAATCATAATTACCAACAATTAAACTTGAAAAATCATCAATTCCCATTTCAATATCAGGATGATCATTTGCTTCAAATATTGATTCACATTTATTATTCTTAAAAGTAATAGTGAATGTTTTATTATTTTCGAAAATAATATCATCGTTAATTTTGATTACGATAGTTCCTGAACCATCATACTTAGCTAGTTCTAATGCTTTCTTAGCATTAATAACTCTTGCCATTCCTTTAAATTCGATATTTCTTGTTGATGGGTATAATGCCCATTCTTGAATCATATTAGCTATTTGAATATCTATTGGTAGGACGAATTCAAAACAATCATAATAATTTCGATAAGTTAAGATATGATTAAAGATTGCTTTTAATCCCTCGAAACAAGTGAAATAAAAATGATTACATAATAAAACATTTTTATTATTCTTTTGGACTTTTCGTAATGTTACAACAGCTATTGCTTCATTTGTTGCATTTTTGAAGATATAAGTATAATGTTGATCGACTGCCGGATTGCTTTTATGATAAAATAAGTAATCAATATCTTCACGAATAACGGATAAATTATAATCCTTCATAAATTCTTTATACACACGTTTGATATCTTCAGTATGTGATCCTTTTTCATGCATATACGCTTGATAATTAACATCAAAAGGTTTTATCGCTTTCATACTAATAGTCCATCGAACTTGTTCGCAACAAGGATTATAACCAAATTGATTATAGAAGGTGTTGCTAAAGGGGTAGAGATATGAGAAAACATAATTATTATGATATTCATCTTTTAAAAGTGTTGTCATAATTTCTTTCATAACACCATGGCGACGATATTCTGGAAGAGTTGAAACTCCACCAATTCCGCTCATTAAGACAATATGACCATCAAAATAGACATTGTATGGAAGAGCAGAAACAAACCCAATCATTTTATTATCATCATTAAAAGCAGCCCATTTTTCTAAATAATATAAGGAAAATCGGGATTGAGGATTTTCCTCAAATTGTTTGATTAATTCTTCATTTGAAGATGAGTCATCCATTTTATAACCAAAAGCAATATGATAAACTTTTGATGTTTCTTTGTATTCATTTGCGTTTATTTTTCTTACTATCATTAAATAACTCCTTAAAATCATTTATATTATATCATAAATACTAAAAAAAGTTAATATTTAAAAGAAGTATAAAATAAATAGAAATTATTAAAAAGCACTTGATTTTTATAATATTTAAAGGTAAAATATTTGATGTAAATGCAGTAGTAGTTTAATGGTAAAACGTCTGCTTCCCAAGCAGAGGTTGGGAGTTCGATTCTCCTCTATTGCTCCAAATTGGTATTAAATGGTTTGATACAAGTTTAGGTATCAAACTTTTTTTTAATAAGTGATAAATGTTGAATGTCAATTAAAAATGTATACATGAAAAAATTATTAATGGTATAATATTAGTTACGTTTTTGATATCATAAATCAATAATTATTGTTATCTTTATTAAATAAAAAGTAAATAACAATATAAATATTTACACTTTTGGTTATTTATGGTATTATATAGAAAATAGACACTTTTTAGGGGGGAAGATCTAATTGGTGTGTCAAATCCCAAGATATATTTATATTTCATACCATTTTGAATCTTTGGTTCGGTGTCAAAATGCATTATGATTTGTTACATCAAGCATTTGCAATAATTACTATGGCACTTGTTGGGTATGTAGAGAAATTATATTTGGAGGGCTTTTGTTCAAAACAATAGAGAAAGATAACATCAAACAAGCTATTGTTATAAGTGAAGTGACTTTTGGTGTTGGGCATATTGTGAATTTATTTACAGGTCATGGAACTATAGAAACTCTTTTACAAGTTATCATGGCTATTGTAATAGGCTTTGCATTTGTAATGTTCTTTTATAAGAGTAAAATTATAATCCCTTGTATTATCACACATAGTTTAATTAATATTGCATCAACATTCTCAGTTGCAAATGCTTGGTCATCATATCCTTTTTTGAAGTATGTACCAGGTATAATTTTAAAAATTAACAGAAGATGTAGGTGAATTAGCTAGAGCAATTAGAAAAGATATGCGTTCTAAAACGTCAAATCAGGTAAAAGAAACGATTGATGAAGAACTTTGGGATATAATCTATTATTCATTAGCTTTAGCAAACTACTACGATATCAATATTGAAGAAGTAATTATGAAGAAAGAAGCTATAAACAACAAAAAATATGATACTAAAATATAAATAAATTACGATGATAGAAGAAACTAATCAATGAAAGATGTTTGTTAAAAGTAATATGGAAATTGTTGGGGTTCGCTATAATATAGACATAACAAGCATTATTATAAATTATTGTATCGAAAAGATTAATTTAATCGCATATAAGTAACTCAATAAGTCTTCTGATATTTGAAGGCTTTTTATTTTTTATATAACTATGTAATTAATTTGTAGTGAATTCTTAAGAGAATATGGCAAACATGAGAAAAATTTTCCCTTACAGCAGTCGGATTTTATTTAATGTATCCGAGTGCTAATATTCCTTGTTAAATAATGTATCAAATTTAGTGAGAAATCTTAAATATTCATTTACTTATTTTGCGTTTTGTGTTAAAATTAAGTGAACGGTGATATTATTACCAATAAATTAATATTCATATAAACATATAAATTAATGTCATAAATAATATATAATTGTTATAGGTGACTGTTAATGACAGTTTAAAAGGGAAATAGGTGAAAGTCCTGTACGGTCCCGCCGCTGTGATGGGGAGATACTTTATATAAATCCACTGGATAAATTCTGGGAAGGAATAAAGTATCGTTGAACCAAAGTCAGAATACCTGCCTATAATATTACACCATAAACTCTACGAGCGATAGAGGGGTGTCGAATACTTGATGAAGAAGTATTTGGGTACAAAATTAGTACCCTATTTGACATAACCTCTTAACGATTGTTGAGAGGTTTTAAATATTATATATAAAGAAGGGGATAACCAATGATTACAAAAATCAGAAAAAGAGACGGAAGAGAAGTACCGTTCAATATCGAGAAAATCACCAATGCCATCTATAAAGCTACGAAAGCAGTAGGAGAAGAGGATTATGCCAAAGCGATGGAACTAGCTTTAAAAGTTGTTGAGAAATTGCATAAAGACATGGATAATATGGTTCCGGGAGTTGAAGATATACAGGATATTGTAGAAAGGGTATTGATTGAAGAAGGACATGCGAAAACAGCTAAGGAATATATACTATACCGTGCAGAACGAACACGTTATCGTGAAATGAATACACGGTTAATGAAAACATATGAAGATTTAACTTTCAAGGAATCTAAAGATAATGATTTGAAACGTGAAAATGCCAATATTAATGGCGATACAGCGATGGGAACGATGTTGAAATATGGTTCTGAAGGAGCAAAGCAATTTTGCGAAATGTTTATTTTAAAGCCAGAACATGCAAAAGCTCATAGAGATGGTGATATTCACATCCATGATTTAGATTTTCTTACACTTACGACAACTTGTTGCCAAATTGATATTATTAAACTTTTTAATAATGGGTTTAGTACAGGCCATGGGTATCTAAGACAACCAAATGATATCCAAAGTTATTCAGCACTGGCTTGTATAGCTATTCAATCTAATCAAAACGATCAACATGGTGGACAAAGTATCCCTAATTTTGATTATGGAATGGCTGTGGGGGTTGCGAAAACATATTCGAAACTTTATAGACAAAACTTAGCAAAAGCATTAGAATTATTATCAGGTATAAAGGATGCATTAGTAATTGTTAATCAAATTACCAAAGAAATAAAAGATAAGTATAATCTTAATCCAACTTTATTACCGACAGAAGCATATGAAAAATACGAGCAAGAATATCTAAGAGTTTATATTCAAGATGATGAAATTATTCATAAAGCCCAAGCTTTTGCTGCTGAAAAGGCGCAAGCAGAAATCGATAGAAATACATATCAAGCAATGGAAGCTTTTATTCACAATTTGAATACAATGCATAGTCGAGCAGGAGCACAGGTGCCTTTCAGTTCTATAAACTATGGTACTGATACTTCTCCTGAGGGTAGGTTAGTTATAAAAAACATTCTCCTAGCAACTGAAGCTGGTTTGGGTAATGGCGAAACACCTATCTTTCCAGTACATATCTTCAAGGTTAAGGAAGGTATAAATTATAATCCTGGTGATCCGAACTATGATATGTTTAAACTTGCATGTCGAGTAAGTGCAAAAAGGTTATTTCCAAATTTCTCATTTTTAGATGCACCATTTAATCTTAAATATTACAAACCGAGTCAACCAGAAACAGAGATTGCCTACATGGGTTGTAGAACTAGGGTCATTGGTAATGTTTATGATCCTTCTATGGAAATTGTATATGGTCGAGGGAATTTAAGTTTTACAACAATCAATCTCCCAAGGATTGCTTTAAGATGTAATAAAGATGTAAATAAATTTTTTAACGAATTAGATATAAAAATTGATTTAGTTATCGATCAACTTTTAGAGAGATATGAAATTCAAGCTCGTAAGAAAGTAAAAAATTATCCTTTCCTAATGGGACAAGGAGTATGGATTGATTCTGATAGACTTGGTTGGGAAGATGAAGTTAGGGAAGTATTAAAACATGGAACCCTAACAACTGGCTTTATTGGACTTGCAGAATGTTTAAAAGTATTGATTGGTAAACATCATGGTGAATCAGAAGAAGCACAAGAACTTGGGTTAAAAATAATCGGACATATGCGTAAACGTATGGATGAAACTAGTAAAAAATATCAAATGAACTTTACTCTAATTGCAACTCCTGCAGAAGGGTTAGCGGGAAGGTTTGTAAAAATGGATAGGGAAATATTTGGCTCTATTGAAGGTGTTACTGATAGAGAGTATTATACAAACAGTTTTCATGTTCCAGTTTACTATGAAATAAGTGCCTTCGATAAAATCAGAATTGAAGCGCCATATCATGAATTAACTAATGCTGGACATATTACATATGTTGAGGTAGATGGAGATCCAACTCAAAACCTTCAAGCTTTTGAAAAAATAATTAGAGCAATGAAAGAAGCAGGTATCGGATACGGTTCCATAAATCACCCAGTAGACAGAGATCCTGTATGTGGTTACACTGGAATCATCGGTGATACATGTCCATTATGTGGACGAGAAGAAGGAGATATCAAGTTTGAAAGAATAAGAAGGATTACAGGATACCTTGTAGGTTCACTTGAGAAGTTTAATGATGCAAAGAGAGCAGAAGAAAGAGATAGAATAAAGCATATGTCTTTCCGTAATTAAAATATATTAATTCAATAATACCAATAAAAATGGTGATAATAATGGAAACATATTTAAGAATTGCTGGTATAATCAAAGAATCAATAGTAGATGGACCAGGGATACGAATGGTTGTGTTTGCACAAGGTTGTAAACATAGATGTCCTGGATGTCACAATCCAGAAACTCATGCATTTGACGGAGGAACATTGGTAACAGTTGAATCAATTATCGAGCAAGCTAAAAAAAACCCACTACTGGATGGTATTACATTTAGTGGTGGTGACCCCTTTGAACAAGCTCCTGCCTTTTCTATTCTTGCTCGAGAAGCAAAAAAGTTAAACCTTGATATCGTGACTTATACAGGCTACACTTATGAATATCTTCTAGAGAATTTATCAAGGCATGATGGATGGGATACATTACTTGATCTAACAGATATACTTGTAGACGGAAAATATGAATCAAGTAAAAGAAATATCCTATTGAAGTTTCGAGGTTCGGAAAATCAAAGAATAATTGATGTGAAAAGATCAAAAATGGAAAATAAAATTGTTTTAGTAAACTAATCATTTATAATTTTAATTTTATATGAATCATAAAATTAAGATATTAATAATACAAAAAATTGAAA
>DATCKF010000170.1:0-2366 GCA_036562395.1 Bacilli bacterium | reverse complement strand
TGTAAGAAGTTTGGATATGGAAATCGCAGGAGCTGCTTTTGCTACTGTTATTGGAAATACGGTTATCGTTCCCATCTTTCTTATCTTAATGTTTAAGGATAAAAAAGCAGATGTTTATTTAACAATTCATGATTTAAGACTTAAATCATTTGAAACGAAGCAAATAATAAAATTAGGAACTCCTTCAGCAATCGCCCAAGGATTTGCTTCATTTGGATTTTTAATTTTAAATAGTCTGATTTTATATTATTTTTCCGAATCAACTCTTTCAGCCTTTTCAATTGGTAACAATATAAATTCCTTAGTCTTAATGCCTGCAATGGGCATTGGTGGTATCATATCAACATTCGTTGGTCAAAATATCGGTGCTAACAATCCTAAAAGAGCTAAAGAAAGTGTCCGTTGTTCATTTATTTTGACAATCATTTTTATGACGGTTGGCGGACTTGCATTAATGCCATTCCGCTATGAACTTGGAGGGATATTCTTAAAAGATAATCCTGAAACTTTGGATTTAAGTGTTGAATATATGTTTTTCTTATTCACAACCCTTCCTTTAATGGCCATCTTTCAAGTTTTTATGGGGACATACCAAGGTGCTGGATATACTAAATATAGCATGATATTAGCAGTCTCAAGATTATGGGGAATGAGAGTACCAATGGTTTTAATTTTTAAAGGATTACTTGATCTTGATCATAGTTGTATTTGGTATGCGATGGTTATAAGTAATTTTGGAGCTACTATAATTGGGGTTATCTTATATAAATTAATGAGGTTTGATGTAAAAATAGAATTAGAAGAAAAAAGGTGATATTATGAATCATATTGTTTTATATGAACCAGAAATTCCCCAAAACACTGGTAATATTATGCGTACATGTGTTGCCACAAACACCATTTTACATTTAATTGAACCTTTAGGTTTTAAATTAACTGAAAAAGAAATAAAAAGAAGTGGTGCCAATTATATAAAAGATGTCGAGTATTATGTTTATCCAAATTTTCAAGCATTTTTAGATGAACATCAAAATAAAGGTGAATTTTATTATTTAAGTCGATATGGACTAAAAACGATGTATGATATAGATGCAAAAGATGTAAATAAAGATTATTATTTTGTTTTTGGTAAAGAATCAACGGGAATTCCTAAAGAGATATTAAAAGCTAATATTGATCGTTGTATTCGTTTACCAATGACTGATAAAGTTCGCGCTTTAAATTTAAGTAATGTTTGTGCAATCATTGTTTATGAAGCATTGCGTCAACAAGGTTTCCCAAATTTAAGTTTTTATGAGCCAGAAAACTTTAAAGGCAAGAATTACCTCATAAAATAAGTTTATTTCTTTTATTCTTGGTTAAAATATAACCGTAGAATGGAGGAAAAAAAGTGAAAAGAAGTAATTCCGTATTTAACAATTTTTCTGAGAGTAGGTTTAGTAGTCATAATAAAAAATATAGTTCTAGAAATGGTTTTTTAGACACACATATAGAATTTGCTAATGAATTTATCGATAAAGATAAACAAGATAATCAGTATCATGAAGTGCGTGAAAGGAATAGAATGCGTGATAGTTCACAATTAAATCCTAGTTCCTCAAGAAAAAAAAATACTGGATGAAAACTCATTCTATAGCACTGCTTTATGCAGTGTTTTTATAATTTCTATCTTAACAAGAATTGATAAATATGTTATAATAATAAAGGGTGAAGAAAGTGAAGCAATATTTAGACTTCTTACAACATATATTAGATAATGGAACATATAAACATGATCGTACCAATACTGGCACTATTTCCACTTTTGGTTACCAAATGCGATTTGATTTATCCCAAGGTTTTCCTTTACTTACTACCAAAAAAGTTCATTTAAAATCGATTATTCATGAATTATTATGGTTTATTAAAGGTGATACAAACATTAAATATTTAGTTGATCATGATGTTCGGATATGGAATGAATGGCCTTATGAAATTTATAAAAAATCAAATGAATTTCAAGGGGAAACAATTGAAGAATTTGCAAGGAAGATAAAAGAAGATGATATTTTTGCAAAGAAGCATGGGAATTTAGGTCCTGTATATGGACATCAATGGCGACACTTTGATGGACCTGATGGATCAATTGATCAATTAGCATGGGTTATAAATGAAATCAAAACCAATCCTGATTCTCGCCGCTTAATTGTGAGTAGTTGGCAACCAAATCAAATCAAAGACATGGCTTTACCACCTTGTCATATGATGTTTCAATTTTATGTAAACAATAACAAATTATCATGTCAACTGTATCAACGCAGTGCTGATGCTTTTTTGGGTGTACCATTTAATATTGCTTCATATGCGTTATTAACAATGATGATAGC
>DATCKF010000169.1:0-6076 GCA_036562395.1 Bacilli bacterium | reverse complement strand
GATTTTTAACATTTAACAATTTAACCCTTAAAATTTGCCTAATAATCGTTTTGATATATATAATGGATAATTAAATCTAATCAATAAAAAAACGATTATACACGAAATTTCAAGATATAGCTAATAATATTAATATTATTTTTATATAAACACTATAAAATAAATATAATATATCAATTTAAAAATAGTCTTACTATAATATAAATAAATGTTTAAATACACTTATCCACATTAATATAAATTTTCCGCATTTTACCTATATAATTTTAATTTAACATAATATTTATTATAGGAAGTCATATCACTATCTAAATATATATTAAAAGGCACTTAAAGGTACCTCAGTCTGATGACAAAGTACCTTTTTTATCATGATGAAAAAAGTACTTTATATTTTTCACTATGTATGGAAAAAGATTAAGAAATTAATTATATTGTATAAAAAAAGGTTAAATATCAACTTTTTGTCCCACTTTTATATTCGAAAAAATCGGCAGAAATAAAGCGTTGACTTTGTCAACGCTCTGGGGTACTTTAAATGTGCCTTTATTGTACTTTTATCCACTTTGCAGATCTTCCTTTGCCAAGTGGTTTTATTAAATTTTCATCTCGTAATTTTGATAATGTACGGTTAATAGTTGATTCACTAACTAATGGATGGATTGCTCTGATTTCTTCTTTTGTGAAAATGTTTGGAAGTTTGAAGATTGTATTTTCGATATTGTCTTGTTTGTTGATGTTTTGATCAAACTCATAAGCTTTAATGATGTTATTTGTATTATGATAGGCATCATTAATTAATTTTGTAAAAAATCTGACAAAACCTAAAGTTTGCGCAAATCCCTCATTCCAGTTAAAACTTGCATTCTTTAATTCAATCATGAATTTATCATATTCTTGATATAATGTTTCAAAAAAACTGACATATTTAAATGCATATACATTAGCCTTTAATAACAATAAAATTAATAACAATAATGCTGTTGATTCGTTTTCGGCTGTGAATGGTTTAAGGTTATAAAAATCTATGAAGAAATGAATATATAAAATGATTGGTTCAAATGCTTCCTTAGATAAAATCAAATTTACTTTATCATTTATTTCATCTAATAAAATTCTTTTACTACGCATGCTTTGGCTTTTTAATATAACTTTTTTATTTTCATCTAGATAAGCAAATTTAATATTTTCACTTGGATTTAAATAATTAGCGATATTAATTAAGTCATTACTTTGGGTTGTTAAAGCATGATGTTTTAATTGAAATGTTGTTAGTACTTCTTTTATTCGATATAGCTTAGTTTCATCTTTTGTCCTTGGCGATGAGTTTTTAGTAACAATTAAGCGCATGCGATTATCACTAATATCAAGATTTAATATTTTGGTGATGAAATAACAATCTCTTTCAATTGTTTGTTCAACAATCCTTGTCATATCGTTACCAACAATTTGTTCATAGTTGTCATTTTTTCCAATATGCATATAAATTGTTGTTAAGATAGTAATAATATCATTTGGTATAATAAATCGATCAATATTGACAATACAACTCATAATATCACATCTTTCTAGAACCTTTGTGTGAGAAGATTAATGATAAATTACCCATCCTATCAAAATTAATCTTCTCAGAGAAGGGATTATTATTTAAAATCATCGTTATTCCTCGTTATTAAGAGCTTTATTGGATCACCGATTTTTGTTGAAGAGATTTTTTTACCTGTATTAGCGGTTGCTCCTTTTAATTCTGAATAATCAATAGGTATATATCCATCGGTACCCATAATGTAACAATCAAGATTACGATTTGCTTTTTCATGGTGGATAATATCTGCATAGATAACATCATTGGATATTGTTTTTGTCATTTGAATATATTGTTTGCCAACATTATTTTTATGTCCTTTGATAATCTCATCTGGACGTAATCGTTTTATTGCTGAGCGCTTTGTTAGTAAGATAATAAGATCATCAGGTTTAACACATTTACCGCAAATAACTTCATCATCAGGACGACTTTTTAATTCAATTGCTTTTACACCAAAGGATGCTATTTCCATAACAGATATTTCATTTACATCATAACGATTAATATAACCTTGTTTAGTTATAACAACAACTTCAGTATTTTCATCATTACAAATATCTACGCTAACTAATTTATCATCTTCACGAATTTTTGTCGCTTTTAAGGCATTTGAGTATCTTACTGCTTTCATACTATCCAATTTAGTTCTTTTAATTAGTCCATTTTTGGTTGTGAAAATGAAATAGCGATCTTGATCAAAATCGGAAATTGGTATCGTATAAATGATTTTCTCGTTAGCATCGATATTTGCTAATGTACTGACATTATAACCAAAATCTTTATGTTTCACTTCTGGGATCTTACGAACTGGAAGATAAACATAATTCCCCATATCCGTAAATAAGAGTAAAGTATCGACAGTTGTAACTTCATATATTCCTGTAACAACATCATTATCTTTTAATTTCGTTAACTCTTCGGATTTATAAATTCGTGGTGTCATACGTTTTAAATATCCATCATGAGTTACAATAACGATATTATCTTCTTTTGGTATTAAATCACTAACTTCAACAACCAAATCTTCAATTTCATCTTCAATCTTTGTATGCCGAGGTGTAGATAATTCTTTTAATGTTTCAGATAATTCATCTTTAATAACATTTAATAATGTTGCTTCATTTGATAAGATATCTTGTAAATAAGTAATGTCTTTTTGAAGATTTTTTTGTTCTTCTTGTAAAGATACAATATCGGTATTAGTTAAGCGATATAATTGCAACATGACGATTGCTTCTGCTTGCATTTCTGAAAAGCTATATAATGACATTAAGTTTTCTTTCGCATCTTTTTTATTTTCAGAACTTCTAATAGTTTTAATGACCGCATCAAGAATTGATGTCATTGATATCAACCCTTCAACAATATGCAATCTTTTTTTAGCTGCAGCTAGTTCATAATTACTGCGATTCGTAACTACTTCTTTTTGATGAGCAATATAAGTATCTAGAAGTTCTAAAAGACCCATGAGTTTTGGTCGCTTTTCAGAAATTGCAACCATATTGAAATTATAATTGATTTGTAAATCACTAGATTTATAGAAGAAATCACGGATGTATTCAGGATTAACATCCTTTTTTAAATCAACAACAATTCTTAGTCCTTCACGGTCAGTTTCATCACGAATTTCGAGAATTCCATCAATGTTTTTCGCAATATATATATCATTCATTCTTTTCACAAGATTAGCTTTATTAACATCATATGGAATTTCCGTAATTACTAATTGATTTATTTTCTTCTGTTCAACAATTTCAATTTTCGCTTTCACAACAATCTTTCCACGGCCGGTCTTATATGCTTTCATGATTTCTGATTTTCCTTGAATGATTCCACCTGTCGGAAAATCTGGACCTTTAATGATTTTCATGATTTCTTTTAAGCCATGATCAGGATGATTGATACGATAAATTGTCGCATTAATTAGTTCATCGATATTATGTGGAGGAATTTCGGTTGCATAACCTGCGGAAATTCCAGATGTACCATTTGCTAGCAAATTAGGGAATTTTGCTGGAAGGACAGTTGGTTCATATTCTTCATCATCAAAATTCGGAACAAATCCTACGGTCTTTTTATTAATATCTTTTAATAAATATTCAGCATATTTACTTAATCGAGCTTCTGTATATCGCATTGCTGCTGGAGGATCACCATCAATACTACCATTATTTCCATGCATATCAATTAATGGCAATTGGGTTTTAAAAGCTTGAGATAACCTTACCATTGCTTCATAAACTGATGTATCTCCATGAGGATGATATTTACCGATGACTTCTCCAACAATACGAGCTGATTTTTTATAAGGTTTATTACTAAACATTCCTAATTTATACATCGCATATAAAATACGACGTTGAACAGGTTTAAGCCCATCACGAGCATCCGGTAAAGCACGATCTTGGATTATATATTTAGAATAACGTCCAAAGCGTTCACCAATGATATCTTCAAGATTCTCGTGAACAATTGACTCTACAAACGTTTCGACTTTCTTTTTTATATTACTCTTCGTCATTGATATCAACCTCTTCTAATATAAAGTTATCTTCCTGGTCAAATACCACATTATTTTCAATCCATACACGACGTGGTTCAACATCTTCACCCATCAAGACATTAACACGATCTTCTGCTTCTCCAAAATCTTCAATTTTAACTTGAATAAGGGTTCTTGTTGATGGGTTCATTGTTGTATCCCACAATTGTTCCGCATTCATTTCTCCTAAACCTTTAAATCTTTGAATTGAATAATTTTTAAGATGCATTGTCTTTTCTTTTAATTCTTCATTTGTCCAAGCATATTCAATCGCATTTTTAGTATTTATTTTATAAAGCGGAGGTAAAGCAATGTATACATAACCTTTTTCAATTAGATCACGCATATAACGGAAGAAAAATGTCAGTAATAATACTTGAATATGAGCACCATCTGTATCAGCATCTGTCATGATAATGATCTTATGATAATTACTCTTTTCCGCATTAAACTCTTTTCCAAAACCTGCTCCAATTGAATTAATGATTAACATAATTTCTTCATTTTTCAATAGTTCATTTGTTCTTGTCTTTTCCGCATTTATTACTTTACCACGTAAAGGTAATATTGCTTGGAATGTTCGATCTCGTCCTTGTTTTGCTGAACCACCTGCAGAATCTCCCTCAACAATAAACAGTTCATTCTTTTTCGGATCTTTATTTTGAACAGGTGCAAGTTTACCAATCAGATTTGTTGATTTTGTGACTTTTTCTTTAATTATTCGGGCTTTATCACGGGCTTGTCTTGCTGCTTCTCGGACTTTTGCAGCTGTAATAGCATTCTTAACTAACTCATTGGCAATTTCCCCTTTTTCAGCTAAATAAAAACCTAACTTTTCACCAATAATAGTTTCGACAGCAATTTTAGCTTCTTGTGATCCAAGTTTATTTTTTGTTTGTCCTTCAAATTGTAATAAATCGTCTGGTATACGAACTGATAATATTGCTGTTAAACCTTCACGAATATCAATTCCTTCAAGGTTCGGATCTTTATCTTTTAATAAACCACGTTTGCGAGCATAATCATTAAATGCTTTCGTAATAGCGGATTTAAAACCTGTTTCATGAGTTCCTCCATCACGGGTGCGAATGTTATTGACAAATGATAAAATATTTTCTGTATATGTTTTTGAAGAAAATTGCAAAGCAGCTTCAACTTCGATGCCATTATATGTTCCTTCTAAGAACATTGGCTCATGTAAGTTGAGTTTCGGATTCGTTATTGCTCTTAAATATTCAATAATTCCATCATTATACAAAAAGACATCACTTTGATTAGTTCGTTCATCAATTAATTCAATTCGTAATCCTTTGACTAAATAAGCAGATTCTTTTAAATGATTAGCACATGTTTTATAATCAATTAATGTTGAACTAAAAATTGAAGCATCTGGCTTAAAATGAACAGTAGTGCCTGGTTTTTTATTATCATCAACGATAATTGGCTTTTTAATGATTGAACCACCTTTTTCAAATCTTTGAAAGTATCGTTTTTTATCACGATAAATGGTTAGTTCTACCCATTCACTCAAAGCATTAACAACACTAGCGCCAACTCCGTGTAACCCACCGGATACTTTATATGCACCATCACCACTAAATTTACCACCAGCATGTAAAGTACAATACACAACTTGAGGAGTCGGGATTCCCGTTTTATGGATTCCAATTGGAATTCCTCGTCCATTGTCTTGAACTTCAACACTGTTTCCTTTATGAATAATTACTTTAATTGCGTTTGCTACTCCAGCAAAAACTTCATCGATTGCATTATCAACTATTTCCCAAATGAGATGATGCAACCCTCTGGAATCAGTAGAACCGATATACATCCCTGGGCGCTTTCGTACCGCTTCAAGACCTTGAAGAACTTGGATTTCCGCTTCAGTATAACGTGAGCTTTTTGCCATGATATTCACCTTTCTTATATAGATTATAATATAATCA
>DATCKF010000162.1:0-7602 GCA_036562395.1 Bacilli bacterium | reverse complement strand
CAATTGCACAACCGCATATGGTCTTTCTTTTGTAACAGGATGTTCAAGACCAACTGGTTTCATTGGCCCAAATAAAAGCGTTTGTTTTCCTCTTGCTGCCATATCTTCAATCGCCATACATCCTTCAAAGACTTTCAATTCATAATCTTCAGGTATTACTTTATCCGCATTTATCAAAGCATCATAAAAACGATTAAACTCTTCTTCCGTCATCGGACAATTATAATAAGTTGCTTCACCTTTATCATATCTCGATTTTAAATATACTTTTGATTTATCGATTGATGATTCTAAAATAATCGGTGCAACAGCATCATAAAAATATAAATATTCTTCGCCACAAAATTTGCGAATATCTTCACTTAAACTCGGGCTTGTAAGTGGTCCAGTAGCAATAATCGTTGGACCGAAAGGAATCTTCTCGACTTCTTCGTTAATGACATTTACCAACGGATGATTTAATAAATAATCGGTTATTTCTTTACTAAATCCTTCACGATCAACTGCTAAGGCTCCACCTGCTTGTATTTCATTATGCATTGCTGCTTTCATTATTAAAGAATCTAAACATTTCATTTCTTCTTTTAATAATCCAACTGCATTAGTTATTGCTTTGGCTCGTAATGAGTTGCTACAAACAAGTTCAGAAAAATATGCAGTTTCGTGAACTTCAGTTTGCTTTTTCGGTCTCATCTCATATAAATTTACTTTTATACCTCTTTTGATTAGTTGATATGTTGCTTCTGAACCTGCAAGTCCAGCTCCAATTACATTCACAGTCATCATTAATACACCTTCATAAATTATTATAACACATTCAGAATAAAAAATAAAGCAAATAAAAAAAGCCTAACAAAAGGCTTTACTTAACGTATACTGTCATTCCAGGCTTAATAAGATTATCAATATTCGCATCAATAAATTCTTCTTGCGTCATATTATTATTACGCAATATAGATGATAACGAATCCCCTTCTTTAACAGTATAAACTTTATATCTTGTTGGAATTGTTAATACTTGCCCTTCAGCTAATAGTAATTGCGTGACATCATTATAACGACCGATCTCTTCAGTTGGAACATCAAATTGTTCGGATATTTTTTGTAACGTGTCATCCTTCTTAACAACATATTCCATGAAATACATAGCTCCGCTTGCAACTGATTTCGGAATTACCAACACTTGATTAGGATAAATCGTCGTATTAGTTAAATCATTTTCTTTCATTAAATCTTGAACAGTTATACCATAATTTTTCGCAATATTATACAGCGTATCTCCAGATTTTACAACATATTCTGTTTGTCTAATTGGACTTTTGCGATAATAATCAAACAAATTTAGTCTCATCTTTCCACCTCAGTCTTATTATATGTTCATTATAAAAAAAGGTTATGGGTATAGTCCCATAATCTTTTGATATTGAGGGGTACTCCTAAATTTATCAAGTTCAGGATCAACTTTGATATAATCAAAAACATCTTTGTTTTTATAATATAAATATATGAAGCATTCATATGCTTCATCATAGTCATGTGATAAAGCATATACGCATCCTAGATTATACCAAATCAAATAATGATCTTTATTTTCTTTAAGTCCTAATAAATAATAATATTTTGCTTTCTCTAAATCATTAAAGGCATCTTTATATAATATCCCAATATTATAATAAGTTTCCTGATAATGATCTTTTTTCTCTAATTCTTCTAAATAATAGTATAAAGCTTTATTCGGATCTTTTAATTTACTATATACGACCCCTAAATTATAACAAACCATTGGTTTATCTTTATCGATTTTGTATGCACATATAAAATGATGTAATGCTTTTTCATCTTCGTTTAATTTTTCATAAATGGCACCTAAGTTTAAATGTGCCCAAAAATAATCATTATTCAAGCGAATTGCTTCTAAATAATAGGCAATAGCTTTATCATATTGATTTAGTTCTTCATGCAAATATGCACAATCAAAATAGATAACAGGTTCATTTTGATCAATTTTCAACGCTTCTTCAAAGAGTTCTATTGCTTTTTCCTTATCATTCTTTTGCTCATAACATAATCCTAATCCATATATACTACGTGCATTTCTTTCAACTTCTAAAATCGCAAGAAATAATTCTTCTGCTCGGGTATAATTTTCTAAATCGATATAAATAAACCCAAGCGTTAGAACATCACTAATTCTGCTATCGAATTGAAGAGCATCTTCATAATATTCTGAGGCTTTCCTTAAATCACCCTTAGCAAATGCTTCATTTCCTAAACTGATTAATTCGTTATATTTCTGCTTTTTCATAATGATAAGAAATTATTTAACATATGAAGGATTGTTGAAACGTAGATATTCTTTTTTGAAAGAAAATAACTTAAAGTAATAATAGCAGATAATGCTAAATAGATGAATATATAGACAATACTTGCAGGATCAAGAACATGAATTAAGGCAAAAGTAAATGTTGAGATAAGGAAACTAACGCCATCAGATAAATGTGCTTTTTCTGTCAAGTACCCAATGAGGAGTTTTCTAAAGATAACTTCTTCAAAAATAGGCGCTACTATTACGACCATGATGATCATAAAACCTCTCATATTTGAGGCCAATGCTTCCTCAACTAAATTCTGATTTTCAGATTCACCGATAATTCCTAAATTTTCGTATATTGTTATAAGAATTATGTTTGTGACATAAAGTAAGATTACTCCACCAACCACAATTAATAATTTATAATACCATTTGTCTTTAAGACTTTTGAAATCATAAATATAGATATTTTTTAAAAAGCCAATAATGATAACAATTCCCACAACTTCAGCAATAAATTGTGTAATAATCATTTTCGATTGAAAATCAGAATCTTGATAATATAAGATTAGATTGGAAAGATCAAAATTTGCATCTTTGATATCAAGAAGTATTAAGAAAGGAAATAAGAAAATGACAGGAAGTAGGAGAAATCCAATTAATGAAAACCAAAATGATATTTGATAGACATTCCCATTTCTTTTACCACGAATTATCTCCATTACATCACCTACTGTAAATTAGTTATTTTATTTTTTAATTCACCAATAAACTCATCTAATGACTTCTCATATGTATCTTTGCTACCATATTGACGAATTGTTAAGATCTTTTCTTGTACTTCTTTATCACCAATTACTAATTGATATGGAATCTTTTTGGTTTGTGCTTCACGAATCTTATAACCTAGTTTTTCATCACGTTCATCAATTTCAACACGAATTTGAGCATCTTGTAATTTTTTATATATTTCATTTACATATTCTAAATGATAAAGATTATTTACAGGAATCAATTTTACTTGAACAGGGGCAAGCCATAATGGGAAGGCACCGCCATAATGTTCAATCAAAATACCAATAAATCTTTCAAGAGATCCAAAGATTGCACGGTGTAACATAACAGGACGACGACGTTCACCATTTTCATCAATATATGATAAATCAAATCTTTCTGGTAAGAACATGTCTAATTGAATTGTTCCGCATTGCCAAATACGATTCATTGAATCTTTCAATTTGAAATCTAGTTTTGGCCCATAGAATGCCCCATCGCCAGGGTTTAATTTAAAATCACGACCAACAGCATGACATGCATCAGCTAATGCTTTTTCGGCTTTTTCCCAAGTTGGAATATCGCCAATATATTTTTCAAGAGGTCTTGTTGAAAGTTCGATATGATAATTCAAATTAAAGATTTGATAAAATTCATCAAACAAACGTAAAAGATTACTAATTTCTGGAACGATTTGATCTTCACGCATAAAGATATGGGCATCATCTTGAGTGAAATTACGAACTCTGAAAAGTCCAGTCAACGCCCCACTTGCTTCATGACGATGTACTAAACCTAATTCACCGATACGTAATGGTAAATCTTTATAAGAATGAAGGCTGTTTTTATATACTAAAATACCACCTGGACAGTTCATTGGTTTAATCGCAAATTCACGATCATCAATTTTGGAAATATACATATTTTCACGATAATTATACCAATGTCCTGATATTTCCCATAACTCCTTATTCAACATAATCGGAGTTTGAATGATTTGATAATGCTCACGAATATGTTTTTGATACCACAAGTTTTCTAAAGCACGACGTAAGATCATTCCTTTTGGTAACCAGAATGGGAATCCTGGGCCATATTCACTAATCATGAATAAATCTAGTTCTTTACCTAATTTACGATGATCTCTTTTTTCACGTTCTTTTAATAATTCTAAATGTGCTTTCAATTCTTCTGGAGTTGCAAAACATACACCATAAATACGTTGCAATTGCTCATTACGAGAATCACCACGCCAATAAGCACCACTAACATTTAATAACTTAAAGTTTTTAAGGAATCTTGTTGATGGGACATGAGGTCCACGACATAAATCAATAAAATCTCCATTTTGATATAGTGTTATTGTACTATCTACAGGTAATTCATTGATGATTTCTTGTTTATACTTATCATGCTTAAATTGATTTAAGGCTTCTTCTCTACTTACTTCTTTACGAATAAAGGCAACATCTTCATTTGCAATCTTTAACATTTCTTTTTCAATTGCTTCAAAATCACTATCTGTAAACTTGACATTATCTCCTGGATTAATATCATAGTAAAATCCTTCTTCAATTGCTGGTCCAACACCAAATTGTGCTTGCGGATATAATCGTTTAACAGCAGCAGCTAGTAAATGACTGCACGAGTGATTAAAGACAATAAATGCATCTTCTTTCGTTTTTAATTCTAATGTTGCATCTTCATATATTGGACGAAGTAAATCATAATCTTCTCCATTCACAACTGCATAAACAGCTTTTTTTGCAAGTGATGGAGAAATACTCTTTGCAATTTCTAATGCGTTTGTTCCTTGAGGAAATTGTTTAATACTACCATCTAAAAATTTAATATCCATAATCTTATCTCCTTATAAAAAAAGTCCTTATTTTTAATAAGGACTAGAATTTTCCAGCGGTACCACCTTGCTTTGTATATAAAAATATATACACTCTCTTTGTTCTTTAACGCAAGAATTACGGGTACATCTTTCGAGTCCAACTCCAAGGTAGTAATTATTACATCTTATTAGTAGTTTTCACCAGCCCTACCTCTCTATGAATAAAGTATGTAACAATCATGTCCTTTTCATCGTTTATGTTATTATTATACCATCCTGAATTTTTGTTGTCAATTATTTAGCCGATAATTCTTCCCTTTTAATTCGATAACTTTCATCATAAAAGTAATACGTTCAATAATACGATCACTTTTCACATGATCAATTTCATCTTTGGTTTCAGTAAAATGTTGACGAAGATATTCAATGCTATAATTAGAAGTCATAAAAGTTGGTTTATTTCCTAACATGCGATATTGTAAAATCGGACCTAAGACTTCATCACGGATATAACTTGTATTATTTTCTCCACCAACATCATCAAGCATTAAAATATCAGCTATCTTTAATTTATTAACAATTTCTTCTACTTTATTATTTGCAATACTGCTTTTAATATGACGAACTAAATCTGGATAGTATACAAATACGACATTATAATTTAATTTTGTTAATTGCTTTGCAAGTTTTAAAAGGATAAATGTTTTCCCAGTTCCAAAAGAACCGTGAATATATAATCCTTTATTTTGCATCGGATTTTTCGCAAACTCATTGATTGCATATATTACTTCTTGACGTTCGATTGTATCATATATTTTCCCAGAAACATTTGTTTCGGGAAAGAAAAGCAATTCTAACAAATCATCATTAATTTTATCTAAATAAGGGCAAGAATAATATGTTCTAACGATATTACCATGATTATATACTAGTTTACTTTGCATTTGGGGAACATCCATTTCACATGGCTTTTTCCCTTGGCAAGCATTACACAAGTCATTTGCTTGTTTTTGTTGATAAAAAAAGGTAATGTTTTTTAGAAACTCTTCTTCACTAATTCTATTTTGACGAATGAACTTTAGTAGTTCTTGATCTTCAAATATTTCATTTTTTAAATCGTTAAATATTTTATCCATCTTATCCCAACATATCCTTCACAAAATCTATCAATTCTTGAGTCTTTGGCGAACTCTTTTGCTCTTCTTTTTGACTTGATTGTAATTGCTTTGTATACTCATGATACCAATCTGGTAATGGTTTTACTGTTTTTTGTTTGACCTTGACTGGTTTTTCATTTTGATTTTCTTTTCTTCTTTCCAAATATTTTAAGGCATCATAAGGTGTTTTTATTTTTGCTCTTGCCCAAGTATTAGCAATTTTTTCAAAATAATTATATCCTGGTAATTCACCATTCTTTTCCGCATTCACATATAATATCATCATGTTTATAACACCAGATGATAAATTGGTGTTTTTCATTAATTCCTCAAATACTTTTATTTCACTATTCGAAGGTTTTATTCCCGAGATGTTTTCTAAGACATCTGTAATTTGCATATTTTCAACAAGATTTAAAATCATCTGGGTTTCATCATCACTGGTGCTTGGAACAAAATGATCTTCATGAATTGTTTCAAGTTTTGGCTTATCAACTTGATATTTCTTTTGAAATACTTTCCTTGCATTTTTCGCAATACTCGCATATTCAAAATCTTTATCGACCTCAAGAGTTTTAATTAAGACATCTTTCATTTCTTCTTCAGATAATTTATATATATAACTTATCCGAATGATACGGTTCTTAAAATCATCTTCATCTAAAACATCTTCACTAATTCCACTATCTGATAATAACAATTTGAATAATGGATAATTAAAATCTTGATTTTCAATTTTAATACCTGGTTTTACTAATTTATGCAAAGTTTTTTCAATTGATTTTGTACTAGATTGAAAGACATCATTAAAATGTTTAGTTACATCACGATAACCAACAATTCGATAATTATATTTATCTTTTAATTTCTTTACTTCTATTTCCCCAACATGAGCTTCTAAATACTCAACAAGAACTTCGTTATCAAAGAAATCACTAAACGATAATGGTGTAAACATTTCATATAAGAAGCCCTTCCTATCAGAATAATAGGATTTAATTAATCCTAATCCTTCAAGTTTATCAATAGCTTTATTCAATAGATTAATATTGACAATATTTAAAAGATCAAGCAATCTTTTAAATGTATATGTTTCATTATCATCTAAAGCCATTAATGCATGATATGTTGCAAAGCTATCAATCCCCATTAACGGTAAATATAACAAGGTTAAAGCATGATTATCTTCGCTATTTAATTGTTGCTTAATCCGAACTTTAAAGCTATCATAAACTAACTTCTCCATAAATTTCTCCTATCTATATAAGCTTTTCCCTTTCAACGGTAAAAGTTTATCAAGCTCTTGATAAAGCTTTTCAATTACTTTTATCCCTTTTCCAAGAGGTAATATGTAATGAGTGAAGATTTTGAAATCTACCGCTGTTTCACCAATATAAGGGCTAATTACTGTTGCAGTTGCAATATATCTTGCTGTTTCAAATGTTACTTCATGATGAACTTCATCAAAACTTTTGATAACCGCCATTTCTTTTTGCGCAAGTTGTTTTACTGCTTCCATT
>DATCKF010000147.1:0-9072 GCA_036562395.1 Bacilli bacterium | reverse complement strand
AGCTTATATTTTCAACAAAATTTTTGACATATCTGAAATAATAAACGACCAAATCTATTATAGATATGGTCGTTTGTTTTATATTATATTACTTTTATGATACCCTAATTCTTTATTTCCGCACCCCCCAGCAAATTTCTGCAACAAAACATCACTATTAATGAAATTATAAAGTTCCAAATTGCACTGATATTGATGATTACTAAGACGTTATCATAAATTGATAATGCAATTACACCTAAGATTATACCAGGAGCAGCAATGATTAGTATTAAAATAAGATAAATTATACCAACAAATGTCTTACTATTGATTTGTCCAAGAACGCGTTCAGTTAGAATTGTTACTGCGGTAAATAAGATGTTAAAGGAAAAATATCCAATTGCACATGATAAGATTTCATAAACTGGCGCCTGTGTAATTAAAAAGACAATTAAATATTGTATAAACGTAAATATCGCAATCTTTTGGAAATTTTCAAGAAGGATCATGATTAATTTTGTAAATGGTCGAACTGGAATTAAATAAAGATAATGATAATTTAATTCGCGAATCCATCTTCCTAAATTCACAGATAACATACCAAGATAGATACTAAAAATATAGATCGGTAATAAGCCTTCTTTTTTCAAAAGAATTGCAAAGATGGTTGTTGATATTAATAAGACGATTTGGACTGTATCAAAGATAAAAATCTTTGCTCTTTTTGATTCTCTTAAATGTTTATAATAAAAGACACTTGCACCTTTCCCTTTATTGATTCCGACTTCTTTAACTTTAATATTTCTCGGCATTGCTTCAATTATTTTTCCTTCTTTACGGGCAGATAAAATATGATGTAAATATTCTGTTGTTTTTAAGACATCTTCATAATAATCTGTATTTAATTTACTAATCAATATTAATAAAACAATGAAAAAGATGATTGTTGGCGATAATGAAATGATAATTAATAAAACATTTATTTCAATAATCCCAATACAAGTAGAAGTAAGCCATCCTGCAAAAGGTATTGCCATAAGAAAAATTGTTTTAACATTTGCAATGATTGCTTGTAAATTAGGATAATATTTAAATAGTAAATAAATTGCATAAATGAAAGGTGGTAAGACAAATAAATAAAGAAGAATTTTAATTATACTTCGACGTTTATTATTAAAACTTGTATATGAATAAATTACAAGTGCACATAGTTGACTTATAAAAATGACTATTGAATAACTAATAAGAATTGCAAAAAAACTTATAACATTTAGATGATAAGAAGATCGGAGCCATGAATATTGAAATACTAAAAAGATTCCAACAAATAATGAAGTTCCAAGCTGCTTTAATAAACCATAATGAAGGATGGTTTTAGGTTTAATTGGAGCACTAAAAAGTAAATTGACATCTGGCATTGAAAAAAATGTTGCCCCAGATCTTAAACCATTAAAAGATGAACCATAAAAAATAAAAGTAAATAAAGCAAAGATTATTAAATATAATTCTTTTAAATTTCTCGGATCACGATCTTTAATTGGAATAAATAAGGATAATATAATTGATCCTACCATGAAAATGACAAACAATAATACAAAGATGAATTTTACGGGATTTTTTATTAAAAGTTTCAGACGATTTTTAAATGTTGTTAAGAGTAGATATGTTGTTGCTTTCATGAGTTTGTTTCCTTTGCTTCTGTAATCTCAAAGAATGTTTCCGCAAGCGTCTTTTCATCCTCAATGTCTCGATTATTGTATTTTGAAGCAGCAGTTTTTCCATTCATTAGAATATGGGCAACATCCCAATAATCTTCAACACTATCAAGCATATGAGTTGAAATAAGGATTGATCTACCTTCCTTTTTTAATTCTTTAAGCATTTCCTTTAATTCTTTGATGGCATGAGGGTCAAGACCAACCATTGGTTCATCAAATATCAAGTTTTGTGGTTTAGGTAATAGCGCACAACAAATGCTTAATTTTTGTTGCATCCCTTTTGATAATTCTTTTCCTAATTTATTTTGCTTATCGATTAATTCAAAACGGCGTAATAATTCATTTTCATAATCTAAATAATTTTCAAGTTTATATGCTCTCGCGATAAAATCGAAGTGTTCTGATACTGTTAATAAATCATAAATTGCAGGCATTTCCGGGATATACCCTAATTGCCTTTTTGCTTCAAGGGATTTATTATGATAGTTATCAATGGTAATTGATCCATCATATCTTAATAATCCGCAAATACTTTTGATTGTTGTTGATTTTCCTGCTCCATTAGGTCCAATTAAAATGGCAATTTGGCCATCATGGACAACAAAACTAATATGATCGTTAGCGATTACTTTCCCATAAGTCTTTGTTAAGTTTTCTACTTTTATCATAATTCCTCCTGCAAGATAATCTTATTTTATCATGTCGAATAAAAAATAACAAGAAAATAGATATTGAACTTGAAGAAATTAAGAATATGTGGTATAATACATATGAACCTCATTTTATGTACCCATATTCAATATTAGGATAGTGAATCAGGTCAGGTCGTGACTGAAGCAGCCTTAAGCTAAACTAGTATGTGGATATGGGTACATAAGGTGGGGTTTTAAGCATATTTATTGTATTTTAAGATAAAAAGGATATAATATAATATAGCGAGGTGAAATTATGTATCAAATTAAAAAGGGTGTTGATCGTTTTTATGCTATTAGTGATGGAAATATCGAAATTGGTGAATTAACATATTTCTCTCGTGGTAATTATCTTGTTGCAAATCATACTTATGTTGACCCAAAATATCGCGGACAAAATATTGCAAGAGAGTTACTAAATGCTTTTGTTGAATACTGTCGTCAAGAAAAGAAAAAAATAATTCCAATATGTTCATATATTCAAGCTGTCTTTACCAAAAATAAAAATGAATATCGCGATGTTTGGGATGAAATATAACATTGATTTCTTCCTCAAACAAAAGTTGCAATTTTTTAGTTGCAACTTTTTAATTTTTATTAACAAATTTCTCTTGTTATGTTATAATGATGATGTTTTAGGTGTCGGGAATTGAGTGTAAATCTCAAACTGTCCCAGCAACTGTAATATGGACGAAATGCATATGCCACTGATTTAATTGGGAAGGCGCAAAGTAGGATGAAGTAGAGCCAGGAGACCGGCCTAAGACAAAAATAATATTAAAGGAGAAGAAAATGAAGAAATTATTATTATTTTTACTTCTTGTCATGCTTGCTGGTGTAACAGGCTGTAAACAAGAAAAAGCTGTATCAGATGATGTTGAAGAAGCAATTAGTAGTTTTATTACTAATTATGCTAGTGATTATTTGAGTGATGTTGAAAAATTAGATTTTTATTTTTATGTGATTAGTGCGATTAAGGCTTTAGATGATAGCGGATATGATGTTAGTTTAAACGATTATCTTGATGCTGATAGTGTTTATAATTATTATCAAAATTATGAATATCAAACGATTAATGAGATATTTAAAGCAATTATAGTCTGTCGTGCTTTTGGTGTCGGATATGAAAAAGCTAAAGAAGCTTTAGAGGAAATTACAGATGTTGATATTTATAATTATACATATGGTTTAATTGCGTTAAAAATAACTAATGTCAATAAAAATTTACAAGACGAATTAAGTGAAAAAGTCTTAATCATTCGTGAAGAAGATTATCGTGATCCTGATTATGCAGGACTAGCGATGATGGCAACAAGTGATGAAGATGTCAATAGAGATTCCTTATTTACCCTCATTGATGATGCCATTAATGATGATGGGGTTGTATCTTGGGGTAATGCTAACTCTTGTTCAACTGCAAATGTCATTTTAGGTTTAATGGCACTTGATATTGACCCAACAACATATCAAGATCATAATTTAATTGCTTCATTATTAAAATATTACGAAGATGGAGCATTTAAATATACACTTGATGGTGAAGTAGATTTATTATTTTCTACTCCTCAAGCATTTGCTGCCCTTGCAATGTATAAAGTCTTTTATGAAACGGATAAACCTGTTAATTTATTCTTATGAAAAAGAATATTATCAAAATTCTCTTAACAATCATATCTTTGGTTATTTTATTCTTTGTAATCCGTTTTCTAGACAATTATCATAAGCTTGAAGATTCTGGGACGATTCAAGTTATTGTAATTGATGAAAATGATAATACGGTTATTGATGAAGAAGTTTCATATACAAAAGGCCAAAGTTTAAAAGAATTATTCGAAGCAAATTTTGATATTGAAGAAAGAAATGGCTTTTTAATAAGAATCAATGATGTCTATGCAGATGGTAAAGAATATTTTCTTAAGATTTATCTTAATGACAAACCAGCATTATATGGTATCAATCAATTAAAATACAAAAATGGTGATGTGATTATGATAGTACATACAAAAGTTGGTGATTATCGTGATCCGCATTAAAGATGTAGCCCAAATTGCAATACTTGCAGTCATTATCTTTGGAATCGAAGCTGCTTTAATGTTTTTACCAAATGTTCAAGTAACAGTTTTATTAATCGTTGTCTATAGCAAAGTTTTCAATTTAAAAAAGTCAATATTAATTGTTACTATATATACAATCCTTGATAATCTCTTGTTTTTAAATATATATTATTTACCATTTATGCTTGTAGGATGGCTCGTGATTCCTGTAAGTTTAAATACGGTTTTTAAGAAAGTGAATAATGTTTATATACTGGCAACGTTAAGTATTTTTTATGTTTTATTTTATTCATTAATGTATGTTGTTGCTGATGTTATAATCTTAAAAATAGGCTTTCTTGAGCGAATGTTAAGCGATAGCATCTTTGTTATGATATTTATTGTGAGTTCATTTGTTTCCATACTTTGGTTATATGAACCGTTAAAAAAACTGATTCTAAAACTAGAAGAAAAGTTATAAATTTTATGAAAACTACAATACTCAATGTGTTGTAGTTTTTTATCATTTTATGAAAGATTAATTGTTTTTATTTTTTGAAAAGGCTTTAATTTTTTTCGGTAATTTGTTATAATATGTTTGTGTTAATGAAAAGATATTATAGGACTAGGAGGCAACCAAAAGATTAAAAATGGATACAATTGTGATCGGGGTCATCGGCGCAGATGTACACGCAGTAGGAAATCGTATTATCGAGTATGTCCTAACAAATGCTGGTTATAATGTTGTCAATATTGGCGTTTTATCATCACAAGAAGATTTTATTAACGCTGCTATTGAAGCAGATGCCAAAATTATTTTAGTATCATCTCTCTATGGTCATGGAGAAATTGATTGTCGAGGATTACGTGAAAAGTGTATAGAAGCTGGATTAGATGATATCCTTTTATATGTCGGGGGAAATATTGTCGTTGGTAAGCAAGATTTTTCAGAAGTTGAAAAGCGATTTAAAGCTATGGGCTTTAATCGAGTTTATGCACCGGGGACACCAATTGAGGCGGTATTACCTGATATTGAAGAAGATTTAAAGAAGAAACGATAGTATGAAAAATTACTTGTTAATAGATTTTGGCTCAACAAATACGAAACTTACCGCTGTTGATCTTGTAGGGGAGCGTATAATTGCCACAACTAAAGCCGTAACAACTGTGGATACAGACATTAATATTGGGTACAAAAAGGCGTTAAATTTATTGAATCAAAAAGTTGGTAAGTTAGAGTTTGATAAAGTTATCGCATGTTCATCAGCTGCAGGCGGATTGAAAATGGCTGCCATCGGATTAGTTGAGGAACTAACGGTTGAAGCAGCTAAACGTGTATGTTATGGAGCTGGTGGAAAAGTTGATTTAGTCTTTTCCCATTTCATCACAGCAAGTGATGTTAAACAAATTATCGATAAGAAAATTGATATTATTCTCTTGGCTGGTGGAATTGATGGTGGAAATCGCGAAAGTGTGATTTTCAATGCCCAAAAGTTAGGCGAAGGTGGAGTTAAAGTTCCAATCATTTATGCTGGTAATAAATCATGCCAAGATGAAATCAAAGCAATCTTTGAGAAATATCATTTACAAGGATATATTTGTGATAACATCATGCCTCGTCTTAATGTTTTAAATATTAATCCTGCACGTGATATTATCCGTGAAGTATTTATGAAAAACATTGTGTTTGCGAAAGGGATTAAGAAGCTTGAAGAAAAGATTGATGATGTCATTCTTCCAACACCGCAAGCTGTTTTACAAGCTGCAGAATTACTTTCTAAAGGTTATTTGGATGAAACGGGATTTGGAGAAATGATAATTGTTGATATTGGGGGAGCTACTACTGATATTTATTCCATTGGTAGTGGTCGACCAAAACGAGCTGATGTTATTCTTAAAGGTTTAGAAGAACCGTTTGCGAAAAGAACGGTTGAAGGGGATTTAGGAATGCGATACTCTGCAGGCGGAGTTATGCATAACCTTACACGTGAAGAACATGATTTTTATCTTTCCAAAGGAATTGATATTGATCAAGAAGCAGCATATCGCTTTACGCATATTGATATGATTCCAACAACCAAAAGAGATGAAGAAATTGATGAGTTGTTTGGGAAAATTTGTGCTGATGTTGCTTTTAGTCGTCATGATGGTAAAATGGAAGCAATATATACACCATTAGGGCAAATGTATTATCAATATGGAAAAGATTTAAGTGATGTGCAAACGATTATTGGAACTGGTGGAGTTATCATTCATGATAAAAATCCCCGTGAAATCTTAAAGGCGCTTTGCTATAATCCGCAAAAGCCTTTGGAATTAAGACCAAGAAATCCCCAATTTAAACTAGATAAGAATTATATTCTTTCCGCAATGGGCCTTTTAAGCATTTATGAGCCATTAATTGCGTTAAGAATTATGAAGAAAAATATTATTGATATCGAGGAAGACAATGAAAGTAGCAAATAGAAGATGGACTGAAAAAGAATTCTTAGAAGTTCGCAAAGAAGTATTAAAATCTTGGGAAACCGGAAATAGTGAACTTTTAAATTTGGATCTAGCAGTTAGTAACTTAAAAAAAGTTCCTAAACATAAAAATGTCGCTTGTGTGGTTGCGGAAGCAAAAGCTAATGGTAAAACTTTAATTCAACCACGAGCTGGTGTATGTCGACTAGCTGAACATATTGAATTAATGCAATATTTAGAGCAAGCCGGAGCTGATTTGCTTCCAACAACAATTGATAGTTATACTCGTCAAAATCGTTATCAGGAAGCTGAAAAAGGAATCGAAGAAAGCATTAAATTAAACAGGAATATGTTAAATGGCTTTCCTGCTGTCAATTATGGTGTTGAAAACTGTAAGAAGGTTTATGATAGCGTTAATGTGCCATTGCAAGCACGACATGGAACTCCAGATGCAAGATTATTAGCGGAAATTATACATGCTGCTGGCTGGACATCAAATGAAGGTGGAGCAATATCTTATAATATTCCATATGCGAAAAATATCTCCATTGAAGATACAATCAAATATTGGCAATATTGTGACCGCTTAGTGGGATATTATGAAGATCATGGCGTCACTTTAAATCGTGAACCATTCGGACCATTGACCGGAACATTAGTTCCACCATCAATTGCCAATGCCATTTCGATTATTGAAGCAATCCTAGCTTGCGAACAAGGTGTAAAGAACATTTCGGTTGGCTATGGAATGGGTGGAAATGTTGTTCAAGATGTTGCAGCAATTAAAGCTTTAGCACATCAAACTGAATATTATTTATCGAAGTTTGGTTATAAAGATATCATTGTCACAACTGTTTTCCATCAATGGATGGGAGGATTCCCTCAAGATGAAGATGAAGCAATGGGCTTAATCGCCTTAAGTTCAACAGTTGCTGCTTTAAGTAAAGCAACCAAAATGATAACGAAAACTCCATATGAATCAATCGGTATTCCAACCAAAGAAGCCAATGCTCGAGGTATTAAAGCTTCAAAACTGGTTGTATCTTTATTACAAGACCAACAATATCTTGATTCAAGAGAGTTAAATGAAGAAATTGCGCAAATTGAAAAAGAAGTCGATTGTTTATTAGAACAAGTATTAAGAATTGGTAATGGTGATATTGCCGTTGGAACAGTTTTAGCCTTTGAACAAGGTATCCTTGATATTCCTTTTGCACCAAGTCGCTATAATGCTAATAAAATGCTTCCAGCGCGTGATAACGATGGACATATTCGAATTTTAGAATTTGGAAATTTAGGTTTTAATGATGAAATTAAAAACTACCATAAACAAAAAATACAAGAAAGGGCAAAATATGAAGGTCGTGAAGTCTCCTTCCAAATGACAATAGATGATGTATATGCCGTTAGTGAAGGTAAACTGGTAGGTAGACCTCAAAAATAGAAATATCATTATGAAAATTATCGATTGTTTATTAACAAAATCATACACAGGATTTTATTTTGATGACCAAAAAGCAATTAAAGAAGATGCAAAGCTTGATGGTTTTGTTTATTTAGGTAAACCTAAAACATTAGGATTTACAAGTGTTCGTCAACCAGGTGAAGCAATTTCGATCCAATTAATTTTAGAAGATGGAAGTTGTGCTGTTGGTGATTGTTGTGCAGTGCAATATAGTGGTGCTGGAGGTCGTGATCCTTTATTCTTAGCTGATGAATTTTTACCATTTATTAAAGAACATATTGTTCCTTTATTGATCGGTGAAGATGTTAGTAGGTTTAGAGAGCTTGCGGAAAAGTATGATCATTTAATTATTAATGGTCATAGATTACATACTGCAATTCGTTACGGTTTAACCCAAGCCTTACTTAATGCTACAGCAATTGCAAATAAGTTAACCAAAGCAGAAGTTATCCGTAAAGAATATCACATTAATGATGATAAATATCAAATCATTCCTGTTTTTACACAATCAGGAGATGATCGATATATAAATGCGGATAAGATGATAATTAAAGAAGCAGATGTTTTACCTCATGCTTTAATTAATAATCTTGATAAATTAGGTTTACATGGTGAAAAACTAATCGAATATATCGTTTGGTTACGTGATCGTGTTCTAAAATTACGAAAGAAAGATGATTATTATCCAATATTCCATATTGATACTTATGGAACAATTG
>DATCKF010000142.1:0-2601 GCA_036562395.1 Bacilli bacterium | reverse complement strand
AGTTAGTATTATCTTCATAATTATCATTCCTTTTTTATACAAATTTCTCCATAAAATAGTCTTTTCGATATATTTACAATCTCGAAAATTAAGAGTATAATATCTATCTATAGAACGTGAAAGGGATATTATATATGTTATTAACTATTATCATTAGTCTTTGTACTTCACTAGGTATTATTTTATCAGTGCTATTTTTACCACAAATCAAAGTAAAAAAATATACACTTGATACTTATTGGATCGTTGCATTAATTGGGGCGATTTTTTTAATTGCTTTTAAGCTTGTTAATTTTGAGGAAATCAAAAGTAGTTTGCTTGCAAGTACTGAAGTTAACCCTCTCAAGATATTAACATTATTCATCACCCTAACGATTATTTCCATTTTCCTTGATGAAGTTGGCTTCTTTCGCTATCTAGCAAACCTTGCACATCAAAAAGCGAAAAATAAACAAATATCATTCTTTACATCTTTATACATTATCGTTTCGATTTTAACAATCTTTACATCTAACGATATCATTATTTTAACATTTACACCTTTAATTTGTTATTTTGCAAAGAATGCGAAGGTTAGTCCAATTCCATATTTAGTTTCGGAGTTTATTGCTGCTAATACTTGGAGTATGATGCTGATTATTGGTAACCCAACAAATATTTATTTAGCAACCATGTATCATATTAACTTCATATCATATTTTAAAGTGATGTTTATTCCTGCAATTGTTGCTGGAGTATCATCATACTTCATACTATTATTCATCTTCCGAAAACAATTAAAAATGCCAATTGAAAAAGAAGATCATACGATTCATATCGAAAATAAAGTTCTACTTGTAATCGGACTTATTCATCTAATTTCATGTACAATTTTATTATCAATTTCATCTTTTATTAATTTGCAAATGTGGCTAATTTGCTTAATATTTGCAATTAGCTTATTAATCTCTACTTACATTTATAAATTAATAAAACATAATGATACTAAAATCATATTAACAACCCTTAAAAGAGCTCCATGGAGTTTGATACCATTTGTATTATCAATGTTTATTCTTGTCTTTACATTAAGTAAATATCAAATAACAACAATGATAAGCGACTTTTTAGGTACAGATTATCCAACGATTAAATATGGTTATGCAGCGCTTTTAACTGCAAATTTAATTAATAATATTCCGATGAGTGTTTTATTCTCAGAAGTCTTATCTTCACTTGAAGGTCGTATATTGCTGCAAGCAATGTATGTAACTGTCGCTGGATCAAATATTGGGGCTTATCTTACTCCAATTGGGGCTCTTGCAGGAATAATGTGGATGAGTATATTGAAGAAAGAAAAGATTGAATTTGGTTTTCTTTCCTTTATTAAAAATAACTTTCTTGTATCAATTATCATCTTGACAATTACAATAACGTTAATTTCAATAATTATTTAATAAACATCGCATCTCCAAATGAAAAGAATCGATACTTATTGGCAATTGCTTCTTTATAACTATTTAGAATAATTTCGCGAGAAGCAAAAGCACTGACAAGCATGACTAAAGTTGATTTTGGAAGATGAAAGTTCGTAATTAAAGCATCAATGGCTTGAAACTTATATCCTGGATAAATGAAGATATTTGTTTCTTCAGCTGTTGGTACAAACTTATGATATTTTGTATATATTGATTCGAGGGTTCTTGTTGAAGTGGTGCCGACACTAATAATGCGTTTATGTTTCGCTTTCGCTTCATTTAAGGCATTAGCAGTTTTTTCATCCATTTTATAATACTCAGCATGCATCTTATGTTCTTCAACAACCTCGACATTTACAGGGCGGAATGTTCCAAGCCCTACATGTAAAGTTACATATTCAATTTCCACACCTTTGGCAGCTATTTGTTTTAATAATTCTGGTGTAAAATGAAGTCCAGCAGTCGGAGCGGCAGCGCTACCGACTATTTTTGCATATACTGTTTGATAACGATTTGGATCTTTTAATTCTTCATGAATATATGGGGGAAGAGGTATTTCTCCAAGTTCATCAAGACGTTCCAAAAAGATTCCATGATACTTAAATTTAACATCACAAATTCCTTCGTCATACTTCGCGACAACTTCTCCAGTCATAACATTTTTAAAATTAATGACTGTCCCAACTTTAATTCGGCGAGCAGGACGAACTAATGCTTCATAAACATCTTTTACTTTTTCTTTTAACAATAACAATTCTATTTCCGCATTCGTATCAACTTTATTGCCATATATTCTTGAGGGCATTACTTTGGTGTCATTTAATACTAATACATCATTTTCATCTAAATAATCGATGATATCATAAAAATGTTTGTGCTCAATTGCGCCTGTTTTCCTATCAACAACCATTAATCGTGATTCACTACGATTTTCAAGTGGTGTTTGGGCAATTAATTCTTCTGGTAATTGATAATCAAAATCTTCAACTTTCATGTTTTATTCCTAAATGTTCATATGCTTTTGGTGTAACCATTCTTCCCCTTGGCGTACGAACAATAAATCCTTCCTGTAATAAATATGGTTCATAGACATCTTCGAGTGTCGTTTGTTCTTCTCCAATTGAAGCAGCTATTGCATTAAGAC
>DATCKF010000161.1:0-2367 GCA_036562395.1 Bacilli bacterium | reverse complement strand
GCTTTGTACTCCTGGATTTTTCGGTATTGCTCGATTCCAATCATTATTGATTTCCTCCTTTGGTTTGTGTGTTATTGAAATCATAATACCTATATTAGTACAAGCATAGGCATCACCTCCTTGGAGATAGAATTGATATTTCAAATATAATTTAAAACGAAAAAACACCCAAAATGGGTGTTGAAATGTAATAATTTATTTTTTACTGGAATTTATTGAAATCAATCAATAAATCTATGATCTTCTTCATCATTATTTCAACGTTCGAGAAAATACTAATGAGCTAAAACTGAATGAACCAAGAATCTAACACCATTCCTTTCATTGACCCCTTCTAATTCTTTAAAGTGATTATCATCAGTTGTTTTCTTATACGGATCATAAGTGAATAAAATGAGGTGCTTTAAATCTTTCCATTCTGCATAATTAATCATATCAACCTTTAATTCTTGTATAACTTTTTTATGATCAGTATCCTTTTCTTTTATCATTTTTACCTCAATCATAATTCCCTGTGAACGAACAACTAGATCTATTCTACTGGATCTACCAGCTAGTTTAGAAACAGGATCTTCCCGTTCCAAATCATGAAAAAATCCCTTCAATAAAGCAAAAAGCATATCTTGGACATCATATTCATCATTAATTTTTATTCCGTCTCTTTTGTTATATCTATCAGAGGTTATTTTCTTGATTGAATTACTAAAATTATTGAGTATTCTTAATACTGTATCAACAGCAGAATAGTTACAGAAACGAACATCTAAATTTTTCTTATGAATGGTCTCAAGCATAAATAAATCAATAACATCTAAATCATTATCACTTGTAAGAAATTGTTGCAATACTGTCTTAATTTCATCTAAAGAAAAATCATCACTATTGTATATAGTGTCAATTATAGAATAATAAGGATCTCTTTTTGCTTCTTCCGTTTTTAATACCTGAAACATTTTGTCACGGAAATATGGAAAGACTATGCTTATTATATATTTTGATTTAATATCAGAATCATAAAACTTTTTATCAACTAAGTCATTTCTGTATCCATTAGCTGCAAGATGTATACCTAAAAAGCAATAAATATTCAGTGAATATCCTATTCCTTTAGCATACTTTCGATTTATAAGAGAATCTATTTCTTCTTTATTTGCTACAATTTTTGAATACCCTTTAAAAGCAATTTTATGTTCATCATAACTGAAATCATCTATTGTCTGTGTTTGACTTTGCTTATGTAAATATTGATACAATGACAATTCCAGGCCACCTTTATCCTGTATATACTTTTTAATTCTTCCAATTTCTTCAGCTATACTTAAATAAACCATAATTTTTCCCCCACTGTTTTCAAAGCATCGTAATCCCATCCATCAATTTTTTTTAGCTTTTCTGTCATTCTTGCCATTAATGAAGGGTACAGTATTGAAACAGACTTCTTTGCCGGCATATAGCTTCTACATGAAAGATGTGAAAACCAGTATATTTGCTTTGCCAAATGATATACATCTATAAAGTTAGATCGTTTATCAACAGTAATTCTTAAAGGAACACTACTCTTATCAACAAAACTAATGAGAGCTTCATTTTCACTTATATTAATATAAAACCCTTTATTAACATTCTCCTTTCCATCATTATTGAATAATCTGAAATTATGACCATAACCAACGTGAACAAACGCATATTTAATTTCTTTTCCATTCAATCTATTAATCACATTCGATAAAGCTTTTAACTCATATCTGTTACTAGGAGACTTAAAGATATGAAAAATAAGCCGAACTTCATCAGAATACTCTCCAATTAATTCTTTGAGTTGTTCATACAATAACTCTTCAAGCTTGTCCGCATAATCATCAAATCCTGAAAGGGGCACGCACTCTCCAACAAAATACTTACCGGTAAAATCGAATATGTTCGCAATTCCCATAACCGTCTTTTTTTGCTCATTCACTGTCGATCCTATACCTATTATGAATTCCTTTTTAAGATGTTCTGTTTTTTCGATACCCCAAGGAGTACCCCCAAGCTTTGCGTAAATACTTAAAGAAAGATTTCTTACTATGTACTCTAAATTTGATGATTTAATCTTTTCAATTTGAACAACTTGAGTCGGGATTCCTTGACCTATATATTTCGCTTTGCAAAAATAATACGGTGATTTTTCAACCGGTAAGCTCCAATGCGTTTCGGATACTACAATTAACGCCAAATCAATGTTATTAAATTTTCTATCGTACATTGCCTTTTCATAATCAGATAAATTAACTCCTTCGATTAATCCAAGTTCAAAATTCAGCTGATTTAGCTGAAATACATCTGATAAATTATTTTTTAATTTTTTCAATAAATCTGACACAGTTC
>DATCKF010000130.1:0-2976 GCA_036562395.1 Bacilli bacterium | reverse complement strand
GAATTTCGCTGTCGATGTCATTAAAATTGCTCACCATGGAAGTAAAACCTCTACATCAGATGCATTTATTAGTAGTTTGCAACCGAAGTATGCAATTATTCAATCGGGTCGCGTTGAAAGTTTTGGCTTTCCAGATCAGGAAGTTATTGATATTTTAGAGAAGAATAATGTCGTTATCTATCGTACTGACCAACATTATTCAATCAAAATTAAATATTTCGCGAAGAAAAGTATATTTGCTACTCTCAGGTGAATACTAATAAATGTCTATTTAGTCCATTAAATGTCACGTGCGTTTAATGAATAAATAAATTAAAAATGTCCAGGATTTTATCTTGGACATTTTTACTTTCTATGTTATAATTAATTTGAGGTAAAATTATGAACGGTATCTATTTATTTTTAGGAAATGAACCTTTAATAATTCAAAATAAAATTGATAATATTATTAAGACTAGCGAAGCAAATGCTTATAACATTAATAAATATGATTGTGAAGAAGTAAATGTTGGTGAAGCTGTTCAAGACGCGATGACTCCTCCTTTTTTATGTAGTCAAAAA
Source organism: Bacilli bacterium (assembly GCA_036562395.1). GTDB lineage: Bacteria > Bacillota_I > Bacilli_A > ML615J-28 > CAG-698 > DUOT01. The sequence continues at coordinate 2,415 of DATCKF010000130.1, read as the reverse complement.
ATTGTGTTAATCAAAAACCCTCACTTTTTAACAGCCACCAAAACCGATATCAAACATGATACTAATTTATTAATTTATTATTTGCATAATCCTCTCCCATCAACAACCCTTTTAATCGATGCAACAAACCTTACATTAGATAAAAAGAAAGAAGTAGTAAAAGAACTTTTAAAAGTTGCTAATATAAGTGAGACGAAGGAATTAACGGCTGTTGAAGCAGAAGGTTGGTTAAAAAGACAATTTACTTTAAAAGGTTATACAATTTATAATGATGCGGTCAAGGAATTCTTTAATCGTAATGGTTTGAACTTGATGCGGGCTAGAAATGAAGTTGAAAAACTGATCAATTTTGTTGGTCATAATAAATATGTGACAGTTGATGATGTAAAAGCCGTTGTAACAAGAGAAATTGAAACTGAAGTTTTCGCCTTAACAAATGCGATTATTGAAAAAAATAAAGAAAGAATCATATTAATATATCAAGATCTCTTAAAAATCGGCAAAGATGCAATGCAACTAATGGGATTACTTTCTCGAAATTTATGTGATTTATTAAGTGTTGGATTATATATTGAATTAGGATATATGCAAGATGAAATAGCCAAAGCATTAAATGTTTCAACAGGCAGGGCATATTATTTAATGCGTGATGCCAAGGCTTTTTCGAATGCGAGATTAAAAGAATATGTTAGTCGTCTTGCAGATTTAGATTATAAAATAAAAACCGGACAGATTGAAGCAACTTCCGGATTAGAACTTTTCTTATTTTCATTATAAAAAAAATATCCTTTTTAAGGATATTTTTTAACGAATAGAGTTAATTAAAATGCTCAAACGTGATTTATGACGAGCTGCATTATTTTTATGTAAAATACCTTTACTTACAGCTTTATCTAACTTTTTGCATGCAAATGAAAAAGCTGTTTCTGCTGCTTCAACATTTCCTTCAGCAACCTTCGCTTCAACAGCTTTCATTGCTGTTTTTATTGATGATTTAAAACTTGCATTATAAACTCTACTTTTTTCGTTAGTTATAATTCTTTTCTTTTGTTGCTTAATATTAGCCATTAAATTACCTCCAATAATCCACATCATATTTTATCAGATAAATCGCAAAAAAGCAAGGAAAATTTTATTTTATAAAAACTTATTTTTGGGTAAAAATAGTCATGGTGATATTTTATGGAAACAAAAATAAGTATCAGAACCGATTTAGCATTTGAAGCAGTTGATGGCAGACAATTACAAAATCAAAGTGATGTTATTAATGAAGATCTAGATTTTAAGAATGTGAAAATAAAGAAAACAACAATTAAAGAAAATGCAGCAAATGAACTTGGGAGAAAAGCTGGAGTATATTATTTAATTGATATCTCAAAAACAAATATTCATGATACTGATGATTTACGAAATATCGAAGATTCTATTACCATGGTTTTAAAAGAACTTTTAAGTAGTGAAGGGATAACTTTACAATCGAAAGGTTTAATCGTTGGCTTAGGTAATGATAATGTAACACCGGACTCTTTAGGGCCATTGGTTGTTGAAAACGTGATTGTCACCCGTCATATTTTTATGTTAGGTGAAGAAGTAAGTGAAGGAATTAGTAATGTTAGTGCAATTGCTCCCGGGGTTATGGGCAATACGGGTATTGAAACAAGCGACATTATTAATGCTGTCATTGAAAAGATTGATGTTGATTATGTCATTGCTGTTGATGCTTTGGCTTCATCATCAATTTCCCGTGTCAATCGTAGCATTCAAATCACGAATACCGGCATCAGTCCAGGTTCTGGGGTCGGTAATAAACGGAAAGAATTAAGTAAAGAAGTTTTAAATATTCCAGTGATTGCGATTGGCGTACCAACAGTTGTTGATGCGGTAACCATAACTGCAAATACTATTGATTATTTACTTCGTTACTTTAATAAAAAAGTCCAAGAAGGAAATAAAGAAAGTGATCGTTTAGTATTATCAGAAAAAACAAATTTTGAGGAAACAAGTTTACCTGATGAACGTTATACTGAACATTTCTTAGGGCAATTTGGAATGTTAAGTGAACAACAAAAAGCAAGTTTAATTCATAGTGTTTTAACACCTAACGGTTTAAACATGATGGTGACACCGAAAGAAATTGATATTGATATTTCGGATCTTGCGGAAGTGATAAGTAGTGCAATCGACCGCTCATTGCATACAATAGTGCAACCGTGAATATAATATTATGGGTGATGGTAATAAAATTCGGAATTGTGATTGGGTTTTTTAGTCTATTGATAAATCAATTATCCTCACCAACGTTTATAAAGATTAATGATTTTAGTGCTTTAATTAAAAGTTATAATGCAAATTTTTTAGCAAATGATAGTTATTTTGGAGTTATCGTTGATGTTTTAATAAACTTAGTATTTAATG
>DATCKF010000128.1:0-4418 GCA_036562395.1 Bacilli bacterium | reverse complement strand
TGTTCAACATATACTTTACCAGTTCCATGGCAACTAGAACATACTTCAACATCTTTTTTCGATTGTGCACCAGTGCCACTACATTCAGAACATGTTTCATATTTTGAAATTGTTATTTCTTTTTCAGCACCAAATGCAGCTTCTTCAAAAGTTAAAGTAATTGAGGTTTTTAAACTCTTTCCTCTGACAGCGCCAGTACGAGTTGATGAACGACTTCCGCCGAAGAATGATGAGAAGATATCTTCGAATCCACCAAATCCACCGCCGAAGTCAAAACCTCCAAACCCTGATCCTAGATTAGGTCCTTCATGGCCAAACTGATTATATTGTTCACGTTTTTGGGGATCACTTAAAACCTCATAAGCCTCTTGAACTTCTTTAAATTTCTCTTCAGCATCGGGTTCCTTACTTACATCCGGATGATATTTTTTCGCAAGTGTTCGATAAGCTTTTTTTATCTCATCTTCCGTTGCATCGCGAGAAACTCCTAATACTTCATAATAATCTCTTTTGGCCATTACTTTTCCTCGTTTCTATATTATTTTACGTCCTCTACATCCGCATCAACAACATCATCATCATGTTTGTGATCTTTTGTATTTTGGGATTGTGATTGAGCTTGTTGATATGCACGCATTGCAACGTTTTGACTTGCTTTGCTTAAAGCTTCTTTAGATGACTTGATTTGATTTACATCATCACTCTTTAAAGCTTTTTCTAATTGTTCAATTTTTTCGTTAATATCTGATTTTTCGCTATCACTTACTTTATCACCTAAATCAGTCATAGCCTTTTTCGTTGCAAAAATTAATTGTTCAGATTCATTCTTTTCATCTGCTAATTCTTTACGTTTCTTATCTGCTTCCGCATTCATTTCCGCTTCACGAATCATTCTTTGAATTTCTTCTTCACTTAAGCTGCTACTGCTTTGTATTGTAATTTTTTGACTCTTTCCAGTACCTAAATCTTTTGCACTAACATTAACGATACCATTAGCATCAATATCAAATGTTACTTCGATTTGTGGAACACCACGTGGTGCTGGTGGAATATCAGTTAATTGGAAACGTCCAAGTGTTTTGTTATCTGCAGCCATAGGTCTTTCACCTTGAAGAACGTGAATATCAACTGCAGGTTGATTATCTGTAGCGGTAGAGAAAATTTGTGATTTAGATGTTGGAATCGTTGTATTACGTTCAATTAGTTTTGTAAAGACACCACCTAATGTTTCAATACCTAATGATAATGGTGTAACGTCTAACAATAAGACATCTTTTACATCACCTTGAAGAACACCACCTTGAATAGCAGCACCCATTGCTACTACTTCATCAGGGTTTACACCTTTATTAGGTTCTTTATTTAATTCTCGACGTACTAATTCTTGAACAGCAGGAATTCTTGTTGAACCACCAACTAGTAAGACTTGATCAATATCTTTTGGTGTCATCTTGGCATCACTTAAAGCACGACGTACAGGTTCAATTGTTTTATTAACTAAATGTTCTGTTAATTCATCAAATTTTGCACGTGTTAAAGAAGTTGTTAGATGTAATGGTCCACTAGGTCCCATCGAAATGAATGGTAAACTAATTTCCGTCTTTGTAACACCTGATAATTCTTTCTTTGCTTTTTCAGCGGCATCTTTTAATCTTTGTAAAGCCATTTTATCTTTACTTAAATCAACGCCTTCTTGCTTTTTAAATTCAGTAACTAAATAATCAATAATAACTTGGTCAAAGTCATCACCACCTAAACGGTTATTACCAGCAGTTGCAATAACTTCAAAAGTACCATCGGCTAATTGTAAGATTGAGACATCAAAAGTACCTCCACCTAAGTCATAAACAAGAATTGTTTGTTCTTTATCTGTCTTATCAATTCCATATGCTAGTGCTGCAGCTGTTGGTTCGTTGATAATTCGTTTTACTTCTAAACCAGCAATGCGTCCAGCATCTTTTGTTGCTTGACGTTGAGCATCGTTAAAGTATGCAGGAACAGTAATGACAGCTTCAGTAACTTTGGTTCCTAAATAACTTTCCGCTGTTGCTTTTAAATTTTGAAGAATCATTGCGGAAATTTCTTGTGGTGTATATTGTTTATTATTTACCTCAACCTTTTGTGTTGAACCCATTAATCGTTTAATTGATGAAACTGTATTTAAATTTGTAATTGCTTGACGTTTTGCAATTTCACCAACTAAGATTTCACCATCTTTAAATGCAACTACAGATGGTGTTGTTCTACCACCTTCAGCATTTGGAATGACTTTTGGTTCGCCGCCTTCCATAACTGCTACACATGAATTTGTTGTACCTAAATCAATACCTATTATTTTACTCATCTTTATCATTTCCTTTCTTCTTAAGATTTACTTTTACTAAACTTGGTCGTAAGATTCTATCTTTATATGTATAACCAGTTTGAAACTCTTCCAAAACATAATTTTCCGGTTTCGTTTCATCATAATCGCTTTCTACAGCATGATGAAATTTTGGATCAAATTCTTTTCCTAAAGCTTCGATTTTTTTAACTTCTTCACTTTCAAGGATTTGCTTAAAGCTATTATTAACCATCGCGAACCCTGTTAAAAAGTTTTGTAATTTTTGATCATCTGTTTTAATATTAACAGCTTTATCAAAGATATCAATGACATTTACTAATTTCTCTAATAAACCTTGATAGGCATATTTTCTTTCTCTAAGTCTTTCTTCGTTAATTCGTTTCTTAAAGTTTTCCATTTCCGCAAGTGTCCTTAAGTATAAGTTTTTATACTTATCTAATTCCTCTTGCAGTAATGTTAGTTCATCAGGAGTTTCTTCTTTTGGTTCTTCATTAGAACCTTCAACTGGTTCTTCTGGAGCAGTTTCTTCTTCGGGTTTAGTATCAACTCCTGCTTGCGTTTCTTCTTGCTCTTCTTCCCGATAACGATTTGGTCTTTCTTTGTCCATTATTTCCTCCTACATTTTTCGCAAAGCTTTTGATATATATTCGAGCAATGGAATGACATTACGATAGTCCATTCGGGTTGGTCCAATCACAGCTATTGCACCCCGTTCACCTAATTCATTTTCAAACGGAACGGAAATAACGGTACAATCTTCCATTGCTTTGATTTGATTTTCGCGACCGATTTTTACGGTAATACCATGTTCATTTAGATTGACAACTTTAAATATTTCCTGCCGTTCGATTGCGGAAACTAAAGCTTCAATTTTATCTAAATCTTGAAACTCTGGTTGCTTAATAATCTTTGATTGTCCAGATAAATAATATTTATCTTTTGCCATTTCAGTAAAAGCACGAACAAAGATACTAATTAACTGATCATAATAATCAATACGTGAACGAATATCACTTTCAGATAATTTTTCTTTAATAGTATTATCAATTTCACTTATAGGACAATCATAAAGTAATTCATTTAATAAATTAATTACTTTTTCAATTTCGGAAATATTAATATCTTCAGGGATAATGATTTTCTTACTTTCAACATATCCTTGATCAGTTACCATTAAAATAACAGCAAATCGATCTTGTAATTGTACAAATTGTAATTTTTTAATTCGTGAATTATAACTTGATCCACCTAATACAACAGAGGCATAATTTGTAAGTTCAGTTACTAAAGCCATTGATTCTTTTACTGCTTGTTCACGACTTACCATATCGCGAGTAAATATTTCATCAATTAAGGGGAATATCTTTTCAACATCTTTTGCCTTTTGTCTTTCTTGTAAAATTAATTTTACGTAACGTCGATATCCTTCTTCAGATGGAATTCTTCCACTTGAAGTATGAGTTTTAACGATAAGTCCCATTTCTTCTAAAACTGCCATTTCATTACGGATTGTTGCTGATGAAAGACCAAATTCCGGAAGGGTTGCTAAAACTTTAGAACCAACAGGTTCTGCTGTTCTAACATATTCTTCAACAATCTTTATTAATATTTGCTCTTGTCTTTCTGTTAACATACGCAACTCCTTTAGCACTTTCAATATATTACTGCTAATATTATATAATAATTGTTTAGCACTGTCAAGGGTTTTGTGCTAATTTTTCTACTTTATTCTATGTTTTTTTAATTTAATATATACTACATCAAATAAAAAAAATAAGTAAAAACATATTTTTTAGACGAATTGTTTCAAGTATATAAAAATGAGTTGTGTATCCAACCCATTTATAAATAACTTAATAACTTCTGAAGTAATCTATATCAACTTTATCTGTTGATAAATATGATATTGAAAAATATATTAAATATTATTTATTATTATAATGTAATATTAATAAATAGTAAAATAGGCGGTCTTTTCAATTAATGAATATTACCGCCTATTATCATAATTATTTATGTTCACTAAAATATTTATTATTTAAAAATTCAAAGAATAAATTAGATTCTTTACCAT
>DATCKF010000122.1:0-3435 GCA_036562395.1 Bacilli bacterium | reverse complement strand
TGTTCACACATGTGATGATATTTTCGGCAATGGCAATCACTAAAATAATTGACAATGTTATCATCAATATCTACTTCAATCCAAGTTGAATTAGGCCAAAAAGAACTTTTTAACTTCCAGTAAACTCGATAAACCCTAGTATCATATCTTGAAGGATTTTCTTCTTCTTCGATATAAGAAAAAGGGAAAAAATGACGTTTTACTAACGTTTCTCCCTTTTCAAATGTAAAATCATCGGTAAGTTTTTTTAATTCTTCAACTTTAATATTATACATATTAACCCCGAATAATTATTTTAGTAAATCAGCTAACACCCATAAATACTTTCCAGTAGTATGTCCCCAAATTTCTTTATATACTGCATCATTGACAACTGGCCAGAAAGGAGCATCATGATCTTTATATGTTTTTATTCCAACAGGCAACGCTCCAACTAATTGACGCGAAAAAGCAACATATAAAGGATGATAATTATGTCCTTCTCCATACATTGTTGATGAAGCGAAAGGATTTTTACCTAAAATCCATTCGAGTTGATTAATGGCAACTTGTCTCAATTCACTACTATGTAAGATATTGGCAATCGCACTGACAGCTTTTGCTTTACTTAATAAAGTGGCGTGAAAACCTCTTCTTTGAATGGCGATTGGAAAACGGCGTAAATAAACATTATCACTTAATTTAATACCATTTTCAATTTGTCTCTTAAATGATTCTTTAGCTTCTTCTTCTGTTGCCCAATCCTTTGGAATTGTAAATCGCATCATATTAAGTTTACTTACATCGTATACATGAGCAGGTAACATATTGTATGGGGCAACTATATCAGCTGTTTTTAAAATATATTCCGCATATAATTTAATACCATTCATCCATGCTTTGGCATCTTTATGATGAGGAGCAACTTCAATTAATCTTGTTAATCCATGGATAGGAGATTGTTCGTGTCCTCGATGTTCATATGTTAGCAAATGTGTATGGGCTGGATCTTCATAAAAGAAACCACGTAAAGGAATATCCCAATCTGGAAGATCTTGTTGTTGACAAGCAAGAATAGTCTTTGCGTATTCGCTTCCTTGTTGCAAATATTTTTCATCTTGAGTCAATGTATATAATTCTGCAGCTGCAAGAGCTCCTGCACCACATACTTGGGCATCTGGTCCTGGTCCCCAACGTTTTGTATATATGTTATTTTGATAACCATAAACAGCAAAATCAAAATCTTCAATGGCACTGCGTTTGCACCAATCAGCAAATACGGAATCAATATCTTTAAACATTCTGGCTGCGACTGCTTCTGCAGCTGCTGCTAAGAAGTTTTCAAATGTTCCAAATTCCGCAATATTATTTGTAAAGATTGGATTACTTGCTTCATATGCTTCACTACCCTTAGTAATGTACTTACGCCAAATAGAATAATGTACACTTAAGGAACGATAACCATCATTAAAGCGAGTGCGAAGTAACCAATTCATACCCCATCTTGCTTCTTCTAACAATCTTTCATATAAGGCTTTATCTTTATTTTTTAAACTTTCAGCCAAGTCTAAAATTGCATGCGCCATTTCCGCAGTGCAAATTTCAAATTGCGATACATCACCTGCATCATGCCAACCGCCATGATCAGGGACTAAACGTCCATCAGGATGGATTGTATGATGACTTAAATGGCAAGGGCTATGAACCTCTGGAACATCATACCCACATCTTAACATTCTTAAAAAGTTCAGGCTTTTCCAAATGGAAGATGCATAAGGTAAATTATCAATTACAAACAAAGGAGTTTTGCGATTATCAATTACAAGATAATATTCTCCCTCTTTTGTAAAGTTTGAAAAATCCATTTGATAATATTCACCTAAATCCGTCTTAATCTTTTCAACATCTCCTGAAAAAACTTGACGATTTTGTTCATCATATAAATAAAACTTATCGCTCATCGCTTCTTGAGTAACAGCAATTTTTTTCGCATTACTAAAATAACCAGAGTGGCAATATGCAATACGATTATCTAAGTCCCACCCTTCAACATAATCCGGATTTACTTTTTGTAATTTGATATCATCAATATATACATTTAATTCCGGTTTTGCTTCTGGAGGGCATCCCATTAAAAGTGGACCAAAATGAAGTCCAACGACATTATTACGATCTATATTTGTAAGTTCCCATACAACATGATTCCAAGTATTTGGAGTTAAACTTGGAGCATGTAATTGCCCACGAGAATTTGTATTGATAATACTAAAATGAAAATAAAAGTTTTGAAAACCAACAGCTTCTGGATATATCCATAAAGATACACGATTATAATCTTCCCAATTTTCATTATCAACTTGAATATTTATCATACTCGCAGGTCTTGGCCTTTTATCTTCAATATCGGTATTAGTTTTGAGGAGAATACTTTTACTTCCGGAATGAGAAAAATCACTTAATTCAATTGATCCAATTCCATTTAATTGTACTCTCTCTAAACTATTGCAATTATGAATCACTTTACTATCTAGTACTTGCTTCGCTAACCATCTTGTCTCTGCACAATCATCTAAATTTGGTTTAATCTCTTCATGCGCAAAACGACTTTCAGTAATCATCTTCTCTAATTTAGACATGAAAATCCTCCGATCTTTTATACCCTTCATTATATAATAATTCACGTGAATTAGCAAGATTTTTGGCTATTTTTCTCAAATTATCTTGACACTAGAAAACTTAGTCGATATAATAAATTTTGGAAGATAAGGGGGAAAAATGAAACCAAAAGTCAAAAAAAGACTAATTATTTTGGGACTTTTCATTTTATTAATCGCAATTTTAATTACCATAGCATGTATTAGTAGCACAAACAAAGCAAACAAAGTTCAGATTAATAATATTGATTTAAGTTCATTAGCTGATGGAGAATATCAAGGATCTTATACAATTTCTCCAGTTACAGTCAAAGTGTCAGTTGTTATACATAATCATCAAATTACCGAAATTGAAATCTTAAAACATGATTATCTTTTAGGAAAAAAAGCTGAAATATTAACTGAAGAAGTAATATCTAAACAGACTCTACAAAATATTGAAGCAATTTCTGGAGCAACTGTAAGTAGTAAAGCATTATTAAAAGCAATTGAAGTTGCACTTGGGGGAAATCATTTATGAAAAAAACTGCTGTCATTTATAAAACAAAGTATGGAAGTACAAAGAAATATGCTGAATGGATTGCCCAAAACTTAAGTTGTGATATCTTTGATGCAAGGGAAGTTAAAGTTAATGATTTATTAAAATATGATGTCATTATTTTTGGTGGAGGTCTTTATGCTAGTGGAATCATCGGCATTCAAACAATCACCAAAAATTATTCAAAATTAAAAGACAAAGAAATAATCATTTTTACTTGTGGTATTACAAATCCGGAAGATAAAGAGCAATTTGAGCTAGTTC